>JAIXYM010000162.1 GCA_027490255.1 Oxalobacteraceae bacterium
CTGAGCCTATCCTGTTCGCCGCCCTGAATTTTGTGAGCGGGGGAATCGCCTGCGAAGTTGATCTGGCCCGCACGACGATCAAAGACAACAGTCACAGGCTCCTTGCGAATACGTTTTAGTAAAAAATTCGCCGGCACTAATCCACTACGATCGATGGCACCCTCACTTTTTTCCAACATCAACTGGCCTGTCAGCTGAGTGGATGTATCAAAACTCAGTCGATATTGTTTTGCATCGACTTGCCAATCGATTTGTCCGTTGCCCTCGACTGAGAGTCCTTTGATGTCAGCGATCAGTCGGTATTGCAGCTGACTCGATGGTGGTGGATTACCCGTCATCTTTTCTTGTGCATGTGTCAGGCTCGGACTAAGGCTAAGGCTAAGGCTAAGGCTTAACAGTGCGCCCGTCGCCAGCATCGGAAATTTTTTCAGAATGCGCGTCATGTTTTTTCTTTCACTGAGAGCGTAGGTATCTTGGTATTCATTTTTTTTCAATTTTAGACAAGGTTAACCCAAGCGATGTCCCTTTGCGATCCGCATACATGATTTTGACTGGGTACCAGTCCTGCTCGGGTGCGATCCAGACCTCGAGCTGGTAGTCGGTGCCGCCGTCAGGCCTCACCAAGCTCATATGCCAGGCATCGGTTCGGCCTTGACCTAGTGCGATCGATTCAGTTCCATGTACCGTTACACGCCACGGATCGGCGGTGCGGCTACCGGCAATGACCAGTTCGAATGACAAGCCCGCTTGTATCTTGTCAGGATTGCCGCGCGCCAGACCGGCCAGCTGCCAGAACACGCTACCGCGATCCTGTTCACCGCCCTTGACGGGGTAGTTGTTGGTAGAAGCCGAGAAACTGATCGTCTGGCGCTCGCGATGAAAATGCGTATTGGTCGATGACTTTCCTAAACGCTTTTCTGTATAAAGCTCTGGCAGGATACCCACCTCGCCGAGACGACCCTCGCTGCGATAGCTGAGTACAGACAAAAACAATACCGATGCTTCGCCGGTGATCGAGTAATGTCGACCGTCCTGCACCCACTTAACCAGACCCCGACCCTCGACCTTGCTGCTGCCTTTGATCGCAAGCGCGTCATAGCTGAGATGAGCGGAGGGCGGCAGACTGATCCGCGAAAATAAGGGCGGCGTCTCGCTAGTGGCGGCTGGTGGCGGAGCTGCTGTAGGAGCCGCTGTCGTTTGTGCATCCGTGTGCGCATCCGTTCGTGTGGAATTCGTGTGCGGCGGTGATGGCGATGGTGTCGGTTCTGGTGTCGTGGTTGTGGCCGTCGCCGTCACCGTCGCTTCACTTACAGTGTCGGTGGGCGTTGCCATGGGATCCGGCGTGGCGACCTGCCGCTCGGTGACGGCGGGAGCTGCAGTCTCGCGCTCGCTCGGCGGTGGGCTTGTCGCCGGAGCTTCGGGCAAGAGCGGTGGGGATTTTTCAGGGTTAGCCAACGGCGGTGGTGGCCTGCGCGGCGTTGATTCTGGGGGTTGAGATCTTGTTATCGTCTGCAGCGTGACCTGAATTAAATCCTCCTCCTCATCATCAAGCAGCGATACCAGTGCAAGACTGTCTTTTGCCCATTGAATAATGAACAGATGCGCCAGCAGAGAGAAGAGAAGAACCAGCAGCACGAATCCGGCTTTTCGACCGGATGGCAGCGGTGAGTAAGGGAATGGGTCACGCACGGACATATCGCTAGTTTACCGGTGTCAAATTGAGTGTGCTTGTTTGATTTAGCGCCGCACAGAATCATTCGGGTCGGGTCAACATCATCCGATCTGTTACTCTTTTGCTGAAAAGGATGGCATCAGCTGTTCTGATGGTACCGCTTTGGGAGATACGTAATGTCCAGCAATAACATGGATGGTTTGCCGGGTTCCGGCGCGATGAACGATACCCTCGAATTCGTGCGCAATATGTGGGGTGCGATGAAAATACCCGGCATGTCCATGCCGTCAATGTCACCCGATGACATCAACAAACAAATTACCGATCTCAAGGCGGTCGAGTCCTGGTTGCAAATAAACATGAACATGTTGCGCACCACGATACAGACACTGGAAGTCCAGAGCGCAACCCTGTCTGCGATTCAGGCCATGGGCCAGAGTTTTTCTCATGCAGGTACCAGCCGACCCATGACGGAGACCAAGTCGGAGTTCGAGTCGCCATTTGAAAAATCTACTGATAAGACGGATAAATCCGCGTCAGGAATGCCAGATACGGCGGCAATCGCAGCGCAGTTCGCCAACTCGGCTTTGTGGTGGAATACGGTACAGGATCAGTTTGCTCAGGCGGTCAATCAGGTCGTGACGCCGGCGAAGAAAACTGTCAGTAAGAAAGCGGCCAGCAAGAAAACTGCGGCAAAAAAGAAGGCGACAGGGACGGCAAAGAAAACCACCACCGCGCGCGGCGCGAAAAAACCCAAGACATAAATGGTTCAGTCCCTCAGTCAAGACCAGTGCAGCGATCATGAAAACAGGTACCCGGTGCTAGCTGGCCTGGTTTGATC
>JAIXYM010000104.1 GCA_027490255.1 Oxalobacteraceae bacterium
CCGCATGCGGATGTGGTGACCTCAACCACCCATAAGAGTCTGCGCGGTCCACGTGGCGGCATCATCCTGATGAACAACGAAGACATGGCAAAGAAAATCAACAGCGCGATTTTCCCTGGCTTGCAGGGCGGTCCGCTGATGCATGTCATCGCTGGCAAGGCAGCCGCGTTTCATGAGGCGCTGCAACCGGCCTTCAAAACATATCAACAGCAAGTGATTAAAAATGCTGCTGTACTCGCAGACACATTGGTGGAGCGCGGTCTGCGTATCGTCAGTGGTCGTACCGAGTCGCACGTGATGCTGGTCGATTTGCGTGCAAAAGGCATTACGGGCAAAGCGGCCGAGGCAGCGCTGGGTCTCGCACACATCACCTGCAACAAGAACGGCATTCCCAACGATCCGGAAAAAGCGATGATCACCAGTGGTATTCGCCTGGGGTCACCCGCAATGACCACGCGCGGTTTTCGTGAAGACGAAGTGCGTGCGACAGCGCATCTTATTGCTGATGTGCTCGAAGCGCCCAACGATGCGGCTCGCATTGCGCAGGTGCGTGAAAAAGTCACCGCGCTAGTGCGTCCACTCCCGGTCTACGGCGCGCGTAGTTAAAAAATTTTAAGTAGGGGAAGGGCGACATAGATCGCCCCCGAAACTCCAAATTCAATTAATACAAGGAGCTAAAAATGGCTGGTCGTAATTTTCTGTTTGTACCCGGTCCTACCAACGTGCCTGATCGCGTTCTCCGCGCAATGATGGTTTCGATGGAAGATCATCGCTCGCCGACATTTCCGGTACTCACCCGCACCATCCTTCCGGGCCTGAAAAAAGTCTTTCGCACCGAGCACGGTACACCGTTCGTTTTTCCATCGTCCGGTACAGGTTGCTGGGAAGCTGCGATAGCGAACACACTCTCGCCTGGTGACAAAGTACTTGCTGCGCGCTTTGGTCAGTTCAGTCATTTGTGGATTGCGATGTGCCAGAAGTTCGGACTCGATGTGCAGATCGTTGATGCCGATTGGGGCACCGGTGTGCCGCTGGAGCAGTATGCAGACATCCTGCGCAAGGATACTCAGCATCAGATCAAGGCTGTGCTTGCCTGCCACAATGAAACCGCCACCGGCGTGACCTCGGATATCGGTGCAGTGCGCAAGGTACTCAATGATGCAAAGCATCCGGCGCTGTTGTTCGTGGATGCTGTGTCATCACTGGGCTCGATTGATTTCCGCTTTGATGACTGGGGCGTTGACATGGCTGTGTCTGGTTCGCAGAAAGGCCTGATGTTGCCAGCCGGTCTGGGCATCATGTGCGCGAGCCAAAAAGCGCTTGATATGCATGCGCAAGCCAAACTCCCGCGCGCCTATTTTGATTTACAAGACATGATGGCGTCGAATCAGACTGGCTATTTCCCTTACACACCGGCGCTGTCGCTGATGTACGGTCTGGTTGAGTCGCTGAAGATGATCGAAGAAGAAGGCCTCGATAACATCATCGCGCGTCATCACTATCTGGCCGAAGGTACGCGCGCTGCGATCACCCAGGGTTGGGGCATGAAGCTGTGCGCGGCTGACCCTAAGTGGTACTCCGACACCGTGTCTGCCGTCATGGTCCCCGAAGGTATCAATGGTGCTGATGTGATTTCGCGCGCTTACAAGCGCTACAACGTTTCACTGGGTGCAGGTCTGTCAAAAGTCGCGGGCAAGCTCTTCCGTATCGGTCACCTTGGTGATATGAACGAAGTGCATCTCATGTCGGGTATCGCTGGTGCCGAAATGGCGATGCTGGATTGCGGTATCAAAGTACAGCCAGGCAGTGGTGTGGGTGCAGCTAGTGATTACTGGCGCAAGCATCGCGCGCCGGTAGGACTAGATCAGCATGCGCAGGATCAGGTGGTATTGCAAAAGGCTGCCTAATCAGTCTGATCCGGTACTGTTTTTTGTTGAGGTTTCGGCTATCACTCGATACCGAAACCTCAATACGGCTTCCGGGTCAGTACCTACACGGTGGTATGTACGGGCAAGAGTCGCTCTTCTCAATTTACGCTGTTCGCTTTATAAGCGGTTAAGCATCGGCGACTGGCATCACATTGATCACGCAGCTCACTCGCGCTGCTCGAAAAATCCACACAATCGACGCTTCAAATAGCGCTTGATCTTGCGCGGCATCGGCTTTAAATAGCCTATTTGTTACTGAATTAGTTCTCTTGTTTTTAAGTTATCTATTTCTTAATTAAACATTTTCAGTACACACATCAATTTAGAGATTTTTCAATTCCCCCAAAGATAAAGTGACTTTGTCACTTGAATTTGTCTTGGTTTCCTGTACATTTATAGAAGTTTCATTTGATGGCAAATGCAGGTAACACTGTTTTGACATTGTATGTTTCTCATATGCTGTAACTCAGCATATGGATGTTTAACCTTGGGAAACGCCAGCGGCGAAGAAACGCGCAATGCAAGGTTGCCCCACAACTCAATCAGGAGACGAAATGAAAAAAGCCGTCGTATCTTATTTTCCAACTGCGTTGGCCGTCGCAGCTTTGATGGCTGCAGGTTCAGCATCTGCGGTGAAGGTCCAAGCGGAGAATTTCCAACAGGCAGAATCACCCTGGGACATGGCCTTCCTCAAGGATGGCACGATGTTCTTCACTGAGAAGTGCAAAGGTCTGTCAGTCAGACTGCCATCGGGCGACGTGAAAAAGCTGCTCGGCGTGGGTGGATCGAGCGGATATTCCCAGACTAAAGACGATCTGTTCTGCGATGGACAAGCTGGCGTTCAGGGTGTCGCTGTTGATCCTGATTTCGCTTCGAACGGCTACGTCTATGTGTACTCCAGCTCGCGCGGCGCGAACCGCGCTTACGGTGGTTACAGCAACATCGTGATGCGTATGAAAGTGGGTTCTTCGATGTCCGACGTCTCCGACATCACGGAAATCATCAATGACCTCGGCTACAAGCCAAAGAAGTCGAACCACCCATTTGGCGGCCCTGGCGCGCACAACGGCGGCCGTATCCGTTTCAGCCCAGCTGACGGCTACCTGTATGTCTCCATTGGTGATAACCACAACGGCGCCGGCCCACAAAGCCCAACCGAGTTGCGCGGCAAGATCCTGCGTGTTGACCGCGATGGCAAAGCTGCTCCTGGCAACAAGGCACCAGCAGGTTTCGATGCACGTGTTTTCACCTACGGCCATCGTAACGTTCAAGGCATCTCCTTCCGTCCTGGCACCAATGAGCCATATGCTTCAGAAAACGGCCCATGGCACAGCGACGAAGTCACCAAGTTGGATAACGGCGGTAATGGCGGCTGGGATCCACGTGACAACGTAAACGGTCGTCCAGCATGTCCAGATGGCTACTGCGGCTACTCGCCTAACCAGATGGGTGCAATGCCTCCAAAAGAGCGTGCAGCGTTCATGCCTATGACTGACCTGAAGGCATATCCAAACGCAATGAAACCCGCATGGAACAACAATGGTTTGTCCCAGGGTATGTGCGGCAGCGTCTGGCTGACTGGCAAGCAGTGGAAGCAGTGGGAAGGCCGTCTGGCAGTGGGTTACGCTGGTATCGGTATCCACGGCACACCAACGGGTAACCGTATCGACATCCTCGATATCTCCAAGGATGGCAAGTCGGCCAAGCGTGAAGAACTGCTCTGGCCAACCTTTGCAGGTCGTTTCCGTCACCTCTCGCTCGACCACCAGGGCAACCTGTATGTGGCCGACGAGGCGAGCGGCATGATCTACAAGGTCTCGCCTGCAAACTAAGCAGTTGTAGTCAAGAAACGCGCTGCCGAGAGGTAGCGCGTTTTTTATGATCCGGGATAAACCTGAATTTTTAATGAGTACATAGGGTTGGGGGCATTTAATGAAACGTCTTAGCGCAATGCTTTTATTTTTTGGTCTGGTCTGTTCCGCGAAGGTCGTGCACGCCGATACCGAAAAACTCAAAGTTTTACTTCAGCGAAATAACTGTACTGCCTGTCACATGATCGACAAGCGCAAATACGGGCCGCAGCTCATTGAAGTGGCCGAGAAATATGCAGGGCAGGCAGGTGCTGTGAAAAAATTGGCTGCAAAGATCAAAGCGGGCGGCTCAGGCGTCTGGGGCGAAGACATGATGCCTCCGCAAGCGCAAGTGTCCGATGCCGATGCGATTACTATGGCAGAGTACATATTGGCGCTGAAATAAACACGCTCGTTTTATGGCAAACAAATGTCGCTATGCATCGCTGGGTAAAGAAATATCCCGAACTTAGCGACATTTCTTCAGCCAGTCCCCCTATCCGCTTTATCGGCTAAGTGGTGTTTCGTAGGAAAACAGAAAATCGCCTGAAGCACTGTCGCTTGGGATGATTCATCTGCAGTGAGTTGGATCCCCTCAGTATCTCTCCCCTCATAGCAGGCCAGAAATGCCTGCAGAGCTTATTGGGCATCGATGCCTGATTCTGTTCCCACCCACCTGAAAAGATTATTTGGCGCCGCTGGCAGCATCGATTGCTTCGCCGCCAACCAACCTGGTTACCGGCCGAATAAAAGCGATGGATGCTTTTGCATCAGAAGAATTTGCGCTTGGGTCGGGCATACCCGCCTAGAAAAATATCTCAGTGGGCCACCAAAAAAAAGCTGCGTCATTTGACGCAGCCTAAAAGAGAGTAGCTATTCATTGAGGCACTACGATTAAGACTACCTCTCGATACTTTGACAGCCTTGGGGGAGGTCAATATTGCAGGTTTAGTTTCGTTGATATTCTCGGTGGTGTAAATAGGAGTAATTCACAGCGTGAAACATGCTCAGTAAGAATTCACGGTATCAGGTATTAATCCACGCTGAATTGCGTATCGATTGAATTCAATATGAGTATGCAGATTCATTTTCTTTCGGATCGTCGTCTGATAATTGAACACAGTTCTTGAGCTCATATTTAACTTTTTGCAAATAGCATCTACGGATTCACCCGCAGACAAAAGCAAAAATACTTCGAATTCTCTGGGTAAAAGACCGGTATGCGGATCTCCAAGCGCATCTAGCTCCGTGATTCCCTTGGCAATACCTTCTTCAATGGGTGTGCCGCCTCTCCAGACCTCGTGAATCGCCACTATAATTTTTTCAGGATCCATGCTTTTGGTCAGATAGCCGCTTGCGCCGATTTGTAAGGCCTGCCTTGCTATTGAAGGATTCTCGTGCATGGAAAAAATCAATACTTTTTTCTTGGGATAACGGTTAATAATTCTTCGCAGCGTTTCAAATCCGCCCTGGCCTGGCATAGACAGATCAAGAATAATCACGTCCACATCTATGCGGGCCAATTGTGTATAGGCCTCCTCACCGGTACTGGCCTCAGCAACGATACGAATTTTTTCGTCGGTTTCAATGAAACGCTTATAACCGGCGCGAACTACCGCATGGTCGTCCACCAGCATCACGCGAATAACTGCGTCACTTTCCATCGTATGGCCACATATGCAAGAGTAAAAGTTGGTTTTCCAACTATACCGGCAGGTGGCCAAGTCTGAGTATGGGAAAAACTCATAATTTCTCAGTTGAGCAGTAATTATTACTACCGAAGGACTCGTGCGGTTGGTAATTATTACTAGCGTGTCTAAAGCTTGGTAATGCTTCCTAGTGACAAAAGTTCCCATTGGAAATAAATTCGTGCGACGAAATTTTTCGGAATTTTATTGGCACCCTTACTAGATAAAAACAGAGGAACAAGATGCACCGTCCATGTAAAACCCTTATTGCGACTGCCGTACTGTCACTTTTTTCAGGTTCGATCGCGGCTCAAGACGCAAAAAAAGAAGCATCCTTACCCGCAATCACGGTGACCGGCACCAGCATTTTGCCCAGTAGCGTAGAGAATCTTCCCGGTTCTTATTCGGTGATGACTCGGCAGCAGATTGAGGCTCGCAATCCTTTCTCCATCATTGAAACGATCCGCGAGATTCCGGGGCTGCACGCGGTTTCAGAGGATGTCGCTGGTACCCACCTGAATATTGGTCTTCGTGGCCTGAATCCTCGTCGTAGTTCGCGTACCCTGCTGTTGGAAGATGGCGCGCCCACCGTGTTTTTTGCGCCTTATGGCGATCCTTCAGCGCACTATTCCACACCGATCGAGCGTATCGAGCGTATTGAGGTGCTGAAAGGCTCCGGTCAGATTTTGTATGGCCCGCAAACCATGGGCGGCATGATTAACTTTGTAACCCGTCCTGTACCCACCAACGGCACCGCGGGAACGGTGAAAATCACAGGCGGTAACAATGGCTATTACGATGGCCACTTCAATGTCGGTTCAGGTACGGAAAATGGCGGCTTCATGGTCGACGTGCTTAAAAAGCGCGGCGATGGTATTCGTGCCGAGCATCAGTTTGACTTGCAGGATGTCGCGCTGAAAGGGCAATTTAAAATCAGTCGCGATCAGCGGATTACCGGTAAGTATTCGAATTTTCAGGAAGATTCTCTGTTCAGTGAGACGGGTTTGACGGCTGAAGAATACTTGGTGAGTCCGTATCGTGGTGCGGTATTCGCCAACACAGCTAGATCTAATCAAGAGCGCTTTACGATGAAGCGTGACACAGTGCAGATTATTCATGAGTGGGATCTGAATACTGATATGAAACTCAGTACGCAGTTTTATTACTCAAAAACAGACAGGGCGTCGCGTCGTTCAAGGGAAATTGAGATCGATAACGCAAATGTTGTGGGCGAACTTGATAATGAAGCATATGCGATAAGACCAAGACAGTACGAGTTTTTTGGTATTGAGCCGAAGATTGAATTGAAACACAATACGTTTGGTTTGCAAAATCAAGCAATCGCTGGGTTTCGTTATCACCACGAGGATATTGATCGTAAAAAATATGAGCTGTCTAGTTTGTACGGAACTGAAACGCCGGAAGAGAGGCTAACCGCGAGAGTTAAGGCTCTCTCTTATTATGCGCAGAATACTTTTTTTTCGGGTGATTGGTCGTTTACACCTGGGCTGCGCCTAGAGGATGTAACTTCGAAAAAAAGGCTCTACACTGGATCAAATTTTGCGTTTGATAATGCGCTCGAGACCAGCAAACTTCAGGCACTCCCAGGTTTTGGATTTACTTGGAATGGTTTAAAAACTTCAACCGTTTTTGGTGGTATCCATCGCGGATTTGCACCGCCACGACCTGATCGGGATATCGGTGGTGGCGACAGGCTCCAGCGTGTGACACCAGAATTGTCCACTACAACTGAACTCGGTATTCGGTCATCGGTGCTTCAGTCTGGTTATGTTGAAAGTACCTTGTTCAACATGGACATTAGTGACATCGTGGTTCAATCGGGTAGTGGGGCTAACACTGTTTTTAGAAACGAGGGTAAAGCTCAACACACAGGTTTTGAGGTTGCCGGAAAGATCAACTTCGGTGAGCTAGTTGGCAAGGCAAATAACTACTACGCCAGTGTTTCGTACACTAACCTTTTCGCGGCCAAGTTCAAAGACACGGGTACAGTCGGGGGTGAGGGCGAGGATGGTTACGGATTTTATCAGGCTGGCTACCGGCTTCCGTATGCACCCAAGCACACGCTGGCTCTGAACCTGTCCTATGAGGACCAGCAAGGCTTGATCGGCCGCGTCGGAGTAACGCATATAAGTCAGCAGTTTGCAAACACAGGTAACTATCGCGGAACTTCGCCCGCTGGCTATTGCGTAACAGACCTTGACGAATGCGGCCTCTTCGGCGAGATCCCCTCACTCACACTGGTTAACGCCTCCATGTCCTATTCACCCAAAGGTCAGAAGGTCACTTACTTCGTGAGCGGTGAAAATCTCTCGGACAAGAAATACTTCAGTGCCCGTACCAATGGCTTGCAAGCCGGCCGTGGTCGTATGATTTTTGCGGGTATTCGTTACAGCTTCTGATCGGACTGACCCTCAAAGGCGGCGCAAGCCGCCTTTTTTTTTTATCAGAGGTTAGTCACGATTTCAGTTCGCTAGCGCCCATCTGAGGCCAACGGTAAGACCCGCTCGGTTTCAGTGATCGATAAATTGAATCGCCCCGGAATTCGTGGAGGCCGATTGGTTTAAGTTTAGGCCACCGGAGTGGCGTCGCTGGCAAGTTGCCGTCAGTTGTTCGCCCCAGATTCGGCTGGTGGTGTTTGTTCGTCTTGTTTATGGCTCCATTCGTCCAAAGATGGGAGCCTCCTCAAAACCCGGGGCAATTCACTCAGACTAGGTAAAATTCCAATAAAATTGGTATCAGTTTATTGATGTTGCTACAGATACAAAATCTGTGATTGGAAATAGTCATCATATTTTTTACAAAACCTGATTCAGTAGAAATCAGATTGATTCAACTCCGATTTCATTAAGGATTTGCAAAAATGAAAATAGAATCACCGATGTTAGATTGCGCAACGCAGCTTACTCTTTAGAGAATTCAAGCATGCGACAGTCAACCTGAGTTTGACCAGAGAAATTTCGATAACGTAGGTAGCCGGCAATCTTGATGTCAACTAGGTTTTTTGAGCTGATGGATTGGGGGTTGTAAATAAAACGAGCAGGTGCAATTTCCAGAAGTGGTTTGCAAAATCTGATGACGCAGAATTTATACGGCAACGGTACAAAGTCGCGAAGCTAAAATTGAAGCGTTAAATTTTTAAAAAGCTGTAGCATTGTTTGTAAATGAGAAGATAAATTTCGACTTTGTAGCAAATCACCGAGAGCTCAGTTTCGTTCAATTGAAATGTGAGATACTCGCGAACTTGAAAAATTTCTTTTATATCTGCATTGGCTTCCTAAAGACTTCACGGGATCAACTTGTCGATCTGATCCGTGTGCATACGCACCAGAAATTTATCGCGAACGAAAAAATTTTGGGGTGAGGTACCTCTTGAAAGATGTTCTGAACCCGAGTCATCGCTGATGTTAGTATGCGAGCGAACGTGTTGTGAAGGTATGGTTCCTTCTTGCCTGATACGCCAAATATTTTGACTGCAGTAACTGCCTGTAGGCAGTATGGGTCACTATCTTTTAGGTCGGCGGTGCTTGACTGACACGCCAACAAAAAGAGAGTTGCTGATTCGATCTGTATCTGTGAGGAAGAGGACGAGCCTTGCGAAGCAGAGCATGTGCTTATTGGAGAAGTTCGATCATCGTTGAATTTCAAAAACGTGAAACCCTTTTTTTAGCACTCTTATTTTTAAAAAAATGAAATTTAATCAATTTTTTTCAGCTGTAAATTCATGCCCATATTGCGCAGATAAAAATGCCGTTGTGTTGTCTGTGGTCGATGGGAAAACCAGAGAAAAATTGATAACAGTTGCGTGCGATGGTTGTGGTTTGGGCAGGGTGGATCCAATGCCTTCTGAACAGGATTTAGATAAATGGTACAAAGAAAAATACAGACAGTCCTATAAAGGTATAGAAAAGCCGAAGTTGAAATATGTTCTCAGGGCCGCCAGAAATGCTAGGGAGCGTTTCAACTGGGTTGGCGAAAGCATAAAAATAGATTTAAAAAATTATTTAAAAAATAATGTAACTAAGAGCTTGGATATTGGATCAAGTAGCGGAGAGTTTGTTTTTCTGATGAGAAATTTAGGCTTTGATGCAATTGGTATTGAGCCTCATCAGGGTTATGCGGATTATGCGATCAAAGAGCATGATTTAAATATATTATCTGGTGCGTTGACTGAAAGAATAAATCTGATCGAAGAAAAATCAATTCACCTAGTAACAATGTTTCATGTGCTCGAGCATTTGCCTGATCCAGTTAAATCATTGAGGGAAATCGCAAGGATTTTGAGCCCAGATGGGTACTTGTACATTGAGGTGCCAAATGCTACGCGCATTACATCGCCTCACTATATGTTTTTCAAAGCTCATGTACTTTACTTCACAAAAAAAACATTGATAAATTTATTAGAAAAATCAAGCTTCGAAGTTGTGCATAGTAGTGATGAAGATAGCGGTAATCTAAGAGTTATAGCGAAGTTGCATGACGGGTTGGCTGATAACTATGTTTTAGAAACGGCTCATAAACATGATTTGATATCTGCCCAAGCGAAAAGAAAATGGTTGCCATACTTATTTAAGCAAATGATCGAGAATAAATTTTTTATTAGAATGCAAAAAAAATTCGAAGAAAAAAATACAGCTGCTCGTTATAACAATGGCCCTGATCTTTTGGTTGATGTTTACAAAGATGTGAATTTCCCATAGGGCCGCCAGTATCTCCGAGCTTGCATCTCGTGATTCCTTTGGATTGGGGCAATCAAATTCGGTTTTTATTTGAGAGAAAATTCTCAATCTGCCGCTGGGTTTTTACACCGAGGAAACCTTAACGGAGTTAAAACTTCTCCCGGTCAACAACGGTAGTTCTCAAGTTTGGCCACTACGCAACCATTCGGGACAGACATTGCAAATGTCAGCGACTGTTTTCATGTTTTGTGAGTCGGGTAATGACTCACCTCCAAGCCACCGATGGATCGCTGTAAGAGATATATTCGAGCTATTATTTTTGCCAACAAAGGCTATGCGTATTTGGCTCGGACTTTTTGGATCGAGTCCGGCATTTCTTAAACTCAAATGTAGCCGCTGCTTAAATCTCTCTCGTTCTTTGAATGTTAAATGGGCTGCCATACGAACCTCCGCATGCAAGATAATGTGCTACAAGAAATACGCTGTTGATTAGAAAACTACTGTATGAAGCGAATTCGAATAGATCCAAGATCAATGCCCGAGGAAACACACGCATACGCTTCGCCCGCGTTGACCTTGACTGGGGGGCAAATTGAGTTAAGTGATATCAGGTCGTGCTGACGGAATGGTGAGCATCCGTCTATTTGGCACTGCCGTTGAAAAACTTCATATAGCTCACTGATAGATGAAATTGCGACATCAGAACCGGATGCGTAATTAATTAGTTGCGAACCGTCTTTTCTCACTCTATTTAAACTGAACATGGCGTGATTAACGACATCAGAAAAGTTGCGTTTACGTTTCTCGGAAAGTGTTCTTTCTTCGCCAATAGCAAGCTGATGTCCCATGCCATTCGAGCAGACTCTGTCTTCAAATGTCCACGCCGTACCTTTGAACGGCACCTGCAGAATCTCAATCGCGAGCGCAGCGCTCTCGAACATTTGCGTAAACTGTTCTAGAGACGTAGACATGTCTGGGGCTTGAGAAATTTTTAGTACTACCTTAGGGTGCAGAAAAAGCCGAGAGGAATTGCGCGTTTTGAACACAAGTTCTTCGTCTTCTACGTACAAAGTTTGATCTGCGTAGTGATGGCCGAGACAGACTCGGGTTTGATCAATGGAGCCTCGCGTGCTTGATTCGGAAATTACCTTACGCCCCACGGGATCAAGACCATTTGCAATGTTAAGTGTGTGCAAAGCATCGAGCGTTTGCATCGCGGTCTCGAGTGTCAGACCCAGCGTCGAGGCTTGTGGTGCTATGGCCTGGCGAGTTGAATCAACTGCCTTTATTGCATGCGCATAGGAATGTAATTTTGATGACAATAGCATGTGAGTAATCCCAAAGCTGACCGCATTTCAAAAGAGAGGTCCGCCGCTGGTTCGCCAATAAACGAAAATTCACCCAGCGTTTCCTCAGACTGTTGGCTGAAAAGCTTTTGGTTAAAAGGGGAGGGCTGAAACTTCCGCTGTGAGATCGTCCTCTCGCGACAATAAACTTTCAGCCTCCGCTAAGCTTTCAATAAATTGATGTCAGGCTTTTTTTGCCCAAGCGCTGCACCACCCTTTACCAGCCACTTGCTTCGCCCCAAATAATGGGCAGCCGCCTGCGGCGTCAGACGGTTTTCCTTGATACAGCGCGCAGTTGGAACACACTTGACCGGCAGCGTATTTCGGAAACTTTTTGGTATCCGTCTTGGTGGCATCCGCCACGTACCCCAGTGCTGTGGCTTGGGGGTCTTTCTCATCAACCTTGGTCTGTCCCCGGGCCGCCGTGGCCAGCAGCGAACCGCCAGCAGCCAGCGTCATCAAAAAAATGCGACGTGTTGTGCTCATAATGACTCCATTTAAAAAACAAGCCTTAAAACAACCGAATTGGCCGCCAACGGCTTGTGTTCTTGGCGCCATAGTGAATGTGTCTACGCCGCCCCGAACCTACGTCCTCAGGCCTCATTCCGAGGCATGGCAAGGGTGAAAGGCGGCGATCGAACGACGTTGATTTGAGTTCAATTTAAGTACATTACCACAATAAAACAATTCATATTGAACTCGATATTGTGAATTTTAGCCTGTTGGTGCATAATATGAACTCATTTCCGACTCAATCTACTGTTAATGAAATCATCCAAGCCAGCAAAACAGTCTCAGACGGTTCCCCACTCTAGGGAACTAAGCTTTCGGAGCGCTGCCGTGGCACGTATGGCGGGTATGCCAGTGGCGACTCTGCGAATTTGGGAGCAGCGCTACCAGGCGGTACGCCCCACCACGGCTACTTCTGGCCACCGGCTGTACTCTGCGGCAGATGTCGAACGCGTAACACTGTTGCGCCGGCTGACCGAGTTGGGGCACGGGATCGGCCTGCTAGCCCCGCTAGACATTGAGCAAATACGCGAAATGATGCGCGCAGAGGCAGTCCTCGGATCGGCCAGCCCGGCTGATGCTTCGCCTGCCGAAGCGGTAGTGAGGGTGGTAACGGTCGGGCATGCGTTGGCGTATCGCCTGCAACGCTTGGACGAACGCCTGCCCAACGGGATGTTTTTACAGCAGTTAGGTGTTTACGGTTCTTTGGTTGACGCTGTGAAGGCTGCTGAACTCTCTCAAGGATCGACTGTTGATCTTCTCCTCTGGCAAGCTGGTAGCGTTCAATCCGGCGTAGGACCTGAGCTGAGCGCCGCCCAGGCTGCGTGGCGTGCACCTGCAACTGGCGTGGTCTACCGGCACGGCAACGCGGCTGGGCGTGCGGAGTTGATCAATGCTGGCGCTACATTGCTGCAAGAGCCCGCGGATGATGAGTCATTGGGTCGATGGCTGGCGGCATTAAAGCGCACTCCGTCAGTGGGAAAAGCAGACAGCAACGGCGCCGCAATTGGGCATCCAAGCGAAACAGGTCTTCTGCAACGAGTGGTACTGGCTCCCCGATTCGCGGAGACCGCCCTGACTGAATTTGCCGGCCTGTCATCGGTTTTGGCCTGCGAGTGCCCCGGCCATCTGGCTGAGTTGCTTTTGCAGATTTCCAGTTTTGAAACCTACAGCAGCGAATGCGCCAATCGGAGCGCGGCAGACGCGCAATTGCATGCTTATTTGCAGCGTGTTGCTGGAACGGCGCGCATGCTGTTCGAGGCGGCCCTTGAACAAGTGGCGGTTGCCGAGGGCCTGCCGCTACCCGTCAGCCCTCGTGGGAGCTCACTATTCGCAAGTCCCGGTTCCAGCCGAACCCCAGTTGATTCTTCGCTTTGAGTGCCTTTGTGATTACCTACTCGCTGGCAGTCCTGAGTACAGCCCTGTTGTTTGGAGGCATGGCACTGTATTCCTTTGGTTTCGCAGCCTTTTTATTTGCAGCGCTACCTGCGTCCTCTGCGGGTGCAACATTGCGCCGCGCGTTTCCTTTGTTTTATTTATTTGTGTTGGTAACGGCAGCACTGGCAACCATCTTGTGGTGGTCGCATGATTTCACTGCAGCCGCTGTTATGGCCGCTATTGTCATCACTACAGTGCCGCTAAGGCAGGTGCTAATGCCAGCGATAAACCGTGCCACTGACTCTGGCCAGCGCAGGCGGTTTAAGTGGCTTCACAGCGTCTCTGTCTTGATGACTGTAGGCCATATCAGTGCCACTGGTTGGCTATTGGTTCGCCTATCCTAAATCTTGTGCATTTTATGTCCATGTCTTTGGGAAATTCGGATTGAAGACTTGAGTGCTCAGGTGAAGAAATATTGGAATAAAATCAGAAATCTCCGAGTCATAAAGATAGCGCCCAGCCTTTGAATTTTCGAGCGTTCGGCTCATGCGACAGCGCGTCTCTATCAGAACCTGTCCCAAAGCTTTCGTACAACATAGGCAGATCCTGTTTGACTTAGATGATCGTCGTCAATGTAAAACAAAGCGCCATTTTTTGAGCCATAACACCAATCTTTGTCACACAGCGCCTCGGATAAATCGACTACCTTAACTCCCGGTCGCTGAGCCAAGATGTTATCAACCAGACGTTTGAAATCTTTGTTTCGCGATTCAAAATCGTTTCTGCTCACCGCGCATGAATCAGGACCCTTTGACCTCATCGACAATGGTCGAAAAGTTGAACAACTTCTAATATCAAATCCAAGCTCAGGCACGTCATGCAGGTATGTCACCTTCTTTCCTGCAGCCAGAAGGGCATCCAGAGTTTGGCTTAAGCCTATGGCAAAAACAGCTTCGTTATTTTTTTCACCTGGCTTTTCCCCTCTGGAATGAAGAACCCAAGTGCCAAACTGATCTGACTCAACATCGCCAAAACCTTTGGCTGTCGTATACATTGGCCCGCGGCTCGTTAAAATCACTTCATGAAGAGCGGGATCAGCAATAATGCGTTCAATCGCCTCAGTTCCCTTTTTTAAGCAGTTTCTGGGATCGCCGCCCTGATCCTGAATGATTACGTTGAGCAGCGGGGGGCAGCCGTCGCTGCCACCATAGAGTCCGATGTCTTGCCCCTTGGCGTTGAATCGCTCACGCAGTGCTGCGTAAATCATGAGCGCATGACTATCGCCTATAACTACCACCGATGGATTGACGCCTGTTGAGTGGCAGCGAGGACTATCGTATTTCAGGTCGTCGCAATACCATCCCGCGCTTTCCGGAAGATCAAAATTTAGATCAGCTAGCTGCGCTTTGACTTCCTTGTCAGAGACTCTTCCGGGAAACCCATCCAGCACATAAGTCGTTAAACCCAAGCTCCCGGTAATCATCATCGTAGCGATAAGCCAGCGGGTTGTAGACTTTGCAGTCCGACCAAATCGAATCGGCCGTTCAATAAAATAATAAGTGAGGCCAGCCAGTACAAAAGCTACCATGACCAAAACTACACTCGTATATTCGTTGGGTTTAGTGCCTTCAATGATAAAAGCAAACGATAGCAGCGGCCAATGCCAAAGGTACAAAGGAAAGCTGATTAATCCAATACCAACAAGGAATCGATTTGACAGCAACGTTTGATTCAGCCAAGACTTTTCTCCCGAAAGAATAATCAAGATCGTTCCAATAACAGGGATCAGTACCCATGTCCCCGGAGAGTGCATGTCCTGGTTGAAAAAGAACATGCCATAAGCAAGCAGCATTAGTCCCAGCAGGGCGAGCCCGTTATCTACTGCCATGGGTGATGCGAGTTTTATCTTGAGCGCTTCGAATTCGTTAGCTTTACTTTTTATTAAAAAAGCGAGCATACAGCCCGATAAAAGCTCCCACAGTCGTGAAAGTGGCGAGAAAAAAGTTGCTGTTTGTGTGGTCTCTGCCATTAATAGATTTAATAGCAGCGACGCCAGAAGCATTGCTCCCGTCGCCTTCTGCAAATTTAGTTTACACCTCAGCGACAGCCAGATCATGGCTGGCCATAGCAGATAAAACTGTGCTTCGACGCCCAAACTCCAGAGATGCAGCAGAGGTTTTGCTGTCGTTGCATCATCAAAATAACCGCTTTCACTCCAAAAAATGAAATTCGGAATAAAAATAGTGCTTGCTGCAATATGCTTTCCCAAAGCTTGGTACTCGTCAGACAGCAATCCGAACCAGCCAAAAACTTGGCAGGAACTCAATACAAGAATCAGCGACGGAAACAGCCGTCTACCACGTCTTACAAAGAACTCTCTGTAATTGAAAGTGCTCGCTTCCTGCTCTTTAATAACGAGTGTGGTGATCAGAAATCCGGAAATAACAAAAAAAATGTCCACTCCGATGAACCCACCAGGCATCAGGGACGGGAAATAATGAAATGCAATCACGGCTAAAACGGCGATGGCTCTGAGTCCGTCGATATCCAACCGGTAGACAGATGTTTTCATATTTTTAATTACCATTCCGTCTGAAGCCATATGTGAGGAAATCATAGTGCTTAAGCCGAGTCCCTCTCCGAGTTCACCGGAAAAGCTCAATTGGTTTCAGTGGCCGCTAAGAATATAGTGGTTTTATCACGGTAGTTTTGCTTGCCGAGGCGGCGAAATGACTGGGTTTTCTTTGTGGATGATGCTGGCAGCCAAAGACCCGGCGTGCATCCTGGCCAAAGTTAGAACCCAAAAAAAACGCCATCCGAAGATGGCGTTTTTCATTCAGCCGCGTATCGCGTTATTGCTTTGCGAAAAAAGCGCTGATTTCTTTGGCGTCCAAGGTGCCGTCTTTGTCTGTATCTAACTTATCAAAGGCTTTGGCGATGGCCTTGTTCTTGACTTCTTTTTTGTCGAGTGTACCGTCGCTGTCTTTGTCACCTTTCATCGCGAGGAAGGTGTTGATCTCAATTTGATCAACCGTGCCATCCTTATCCACGTCAATAGCATCAAAGTTTTTGGCGACGACAGGAATAGCTTTCGCTTCTGTCTTGTCGAGCGTGCCGTCATTATCCTTGTCGGCGGTCTTTACATTTTTTGCCCAAACACCGTTGGCTGCGAGCAGCGTGGCGGTAGCGAGCAGGGTCATTATTAGATTTTTTTTCATCATAGCCTCAATAAGAATGGGTCAAAACAATGTACCGCCCCCCAGTTAACGACATTTTTCTTGTCTCGCCAGTGTGTGGCCAGGATGCTTGCCTACCCGTGGAATGTCTGCGCTTACGCGGATAGGTGTTGTGTTGCGGTGCAGAAATTATAGCAGCGTGGAAAGAAAGTGTCAGGCAAGCTTTCATTGGTGGCGCCCGCTTGATTGCACTGCAAAATTCAGCCACCCAAACGGGGTTAGGGCGCCTGGATGGGTCGAGTTTCCGCAGGCTCCGACGGCTCGCTTGGGAGAGGGTCTGACTTTCAATTCCACAATCCTTTTCTGCCTACATCAATTGAGAATAATTCTCATTTGATGTAGAATCCAGGCTATCTTTTTTGCCACTACTAGCCTGCTCATCATGAAATCATCCCTCCGTCTTTTGAGCGTGTTGATGCTGTCTCTGGCAGCGTTTTCTGGTCACGCGCTGGCTGATACCGTCACGGTTTATTCCGCCCGCAACGAGCAATTGCTTAAGCCGCTGCTGGACCGCTACACCAAGGAAACCGGCACGGAAATCAAGTTGCTCACCGCCAACGAGGGTGCTTTGCTGGCGCGCCTCAATGCCGAAGGCCCGAGCACTCCCGCCGATGTGCTGATCACGGTCGATGCCGGCAATCTCTGGCTGGCAGCGCAGCAGGGGCAGTTGCAGCCGCTGAAGTCTTCGATACTCAGCGCAAATATCCCAGCGCATCTGCGTGACCCCGGCAACCAATGGTTTGGCTTGTCGGTGCGCGCACGCACGATCGTCTACAACCCGCAGTCGGTTCGTCCCTCGGATTTATCAACTTATGAAGAACTTGGTAACCCTAAATGGAAGGGCAAGCTCTGTCTGCGCACCAGCAAGAAGGTTTACAACCAGTCGCTGATTGCAATGATGATGAATGAATTGGGCGAGGCTAAAACAGAAGCTATCGTCAAAAGCTGGGTCGCTAATCTGGCTACCGATGTCTTCCCTGATGACACAGCTTTGCTGAAAGCGATTGCCGCAGGCCAGTGTCAGGTTGGTATCGTGAACACGTATTATCTCGGCCGCTTGCTGGTCAAAGATCCGCAATTTCCAGTGGCGCTTTTCTGGGCTAATCAGAACGGCAGTGGCGCGCATGTGAACGTCTCAGGTGCGGGCGTAACCCGTCATGCGAAGAATGTCGCGGGTGCGCAAAAGCTGATCGAGTATTTATCCATGGACGCTGCGCAAAATTTTTATGTGGATGAAGATCTCGAATTCCCCGCCAACCCCAAAGTAAAAGTCAATTCCATCATCAAGCAATGGGGACCATTCAAGCAAAATCTGTTGAACGTGTCCAAGGCGGGTGAGCTGCAGTCCGCGGCAACGCGACTGATGGACCGCGCCGGCTATAAATAAAACTTTATGATCCACGCCGCATCAAGGCCGGCCTGGTCGGTGCTGGCACTCTCGCTGCTCACGCTGGTGCCTCTGGCAGTGGTGATGGGCAGCTGGTTGCAGCCGCAGCCCGAGGTATGGGAACACCTGCGTGCCTTCGTTTTGCCAGCGGTACTAAAAAACACGCTGTGGATGGCGTTGGGTGTGGGCACGGTAGTCACATTGCTGGGCGTGTCGCTGGCCTGGCTGACGGCGATGTGCGAATTTCCTCTACGTCGATTCTTTGCCTGGGCGCTGGTACTGCCCTTGGCCTTACCCTCCTATGTGCTGGCTTCGGTCATGGTGGGGTTGCTGGACTATAGCGGCATCGTGCAAACGTTCTTGCGGCAGGTTTTTGGTGCGTCGCTGATGCTGCCGTCCATACGCTCGATCACAGGCGCGATATTGGTATTTGGTCTTGTGCTCTACCCCTATGTATATCTGCTTGCACGCCAGGCTTTCATCACCCAGGGACGACGTGCGATGGAAGCGGCGCAAACGCTGGGGATGCGACGCAGTACCGCTTTTTTCAAAGTGGCTTTGCCGATGGCGCGTCCGTGGTGGGCCGCCGGCATTACGCTGGCGCTGATGGAAATGCTGGCTGATTTCGGTACGGTTGCGATATTCAATGTCGACACCTTCACCACCGCCATTTACAAAGCCTGGCTGAGTCTCTTCAATCTGCCCGCCGCATCACAGCTTGCTTCATTGCTGGCCGTGACCGTCCTATTGTTGGTGTGGCTGGAGCAGCGTGCCCGTGGGCAGCGGCTTTACACCGGTACTGGGGCGACTGCGCGCGCGTCGCAGCAAGAGCGCATTGTGCTGCGAGGCGCTGCGGCGGCGATGGCATTTAGTGGGTGTGCGCTGGTTTTAGTATTGGCATTCATCGTTCCCGTTTTGCAGCTTTTGCAGTGGGCGCTTGCAGTCGCTCCCAGCGATTGGGATACGCGCTATTGGGGATTTATCGGTCATTCGCTACTGCTGGCGGCGCTGGCTGCCTTGTTGGTCGTAGCGGCCGGATTATGGATGGCGTACGCGCAGCGCCAGCATCCGGGTCGTTTGACGCAAGGGTGGGTACGCTTGTCGACGCTGGGTTATGCATTGCCGGGCATGCTGTTGTCGGTGGGTTTGTTTGTGCCCGTTGCCTGGTTGGATTTACAGCTGATGCCACTCTGGCAGTCATGGGGTGTGACACCTGCACCGGTCATCAAGGGAACGCTGGCGGTGATGCTGCTCGCACTCGCAGCGCGATTCATGGCAGTGGGCTATGAACCCATGCAGGCAGCGATGCAGCGCATCACATCGCATCAGGAACAAGCGGCACGCAGTCTGGGATTGAATCGTTGGCAGACCCTGCGTCGTTTGCATTTGCCGATGCTACGTTCTGGCTGGCTGGGCGCGAGCCTGCTGGTGTTTGTGGAAGTGATGAAAGAAATGCCGATTACGCTGATGACGCGTCCCTTTGGTTGGGACACGCTAGCGGTTCGTGTGTTTGAAATGAGTTCGGAGGGTATGTGGGAGCGAGCAGCACTGCCCAGCCTGTGCATCGTTGCAGCAGGTATTTTGCCGGTGATTTTGTTGGTGCGTGAAAGTGAAAAATGAATCGAGCTGATCAAGACGATACAAAATTCCCGGCGCTGGAACTAGAAGCGCTGACGCTGTCTTATCGATCGGGTTCCGCCACTCAGCGTGTGGTGCAGGATTTGTCAATTAAGGTTAACCGAGGTGAGATCATCAGCCTGCTCGGCCCATCGGGTTGCGGCAAGACCACGGTGCTGCGCGCCATCGCCGGATTTCAGCCGGTCCAATCAGGACGCATCGTGCTGATGCAGCGTGAGGTCAGCAGTCCAACTGTTCATGTCCCTCCTGAGCGTCGCAAAATCGGTATGGTGTTTCAGGACTATGCGCTGTTTCCCCACCTAGATGTTGCGGATAACGTTGGTTTTGGTCTGCATGCGATGACTGCCGCAGAGCGTCAACATCGTGTCGCTGAGTTGCTGCACTTGGTTGGCATGGCCGAGCTTGCGCATCGTTCACCGCATGAGCTGTCAGGCGGGCAACAGCAGCGTGTGGCTTTGGCCCGTGCGCTTGCGCCACGGCCGGAGCTGTTGTTGATGGACGAGCCTTTTTCCAATCTGGATGTCGAGTTGCGTGAAAGGCTGGCTATCGAGGTGCGCGACCTACTCAAAGAGACCGGTACGACCGCCATTATCGTCACCCATGATCAGCATGAAGCTTTTGCGGTGGCTGATCGTATTGCAGTACTTGCGGAGGGACATTTGCAGCAGTGGGGTACAGCGATGGATCTGTATCATCGCCCTGTAAATCGTTTTGTAGCGGATTTTATTGGGGAAGGTGTGATGATTTCGGGTGTTGTTGATGCTCAGGGTTATCTGATCAACGTGCTTGGAAAATTTCCCTGCGAGTTATCAGACGTAGCTTTGAAGGCAGGTGATCGGGCCGAGATGTTGGTACGACCTGATGATATTCAACATGATGATGATAGTCCGCTCAAGGCGCGTGTTGTTAGCAAGGCGTTTCGCGGCGCACAGTTTCTTTATACGCTGGCCTTACCTGCTGGTCAGCATCTGGTTTCTCTGGTGCCCAGCCATCACGATCATGCGATCGATGAGCTAATCGGTATACGCATGGAAATCGACCATGTCATTTTTTTCCCAAGTGCGGAATAGACTCTTCTCCGATATTTCATTGTTTTGGTTCTTTTTTGTATTCAACAAAGAATATCTTCCCGTAAGCATGTAAAGACACTTTGCCTTTTGTATGGCGCGCTCTGCAGGAGGGTGTCTAGTGTCGTTCGATGTACAACTCCAGATCTTGAAAATAAAAAATGTAAAGTTTCAAAGAATCGATTCTGTATTTATCTTAGGGAAAAATGCAGCTCAATTTTTTTGATGATGTTAAAGCACGGAAGTAACAGCAGGCCGATGAAGAAGCTACCCAGCCACGCTTGCCCACTCATTGGTGTGAAACGAAATGGCTCAGCCAGCACCGGAATGCAGGTGATGGCCGCCAGAGCCAGCAGCGTGATGCCCAGCACCCATACCGAAGTGGGCGTCAGGTGGTACCAGAGTCGGTGCCATTCCGTTCGTGCTGAGCGGCTGGGCAGTATCAGCGCCGCATTGGCCGTCACCAGAACCACAAATGCAGCCGTAGCTGCGGTGGTAGCAGCAATCTCTTGTGACAATAGCCAAGCATAGATACTAAAAATGAAAGCGGTGGTGAGGCTGCCATAGGCCACACTTCGCCAGATGTATTGCCCGGACAGCAGCGCCTCGTCGCTGCGGCGTGGCGGACGGCTCATTAGATCGGCATCGGCCTCTTCTGCTTCAAACACAATTGAGCAGGCCGGATCAATCACCAGTTCCAGAAAAGCGATGTGCAGTGGCGCCAATATCAGCGGTAGCCCGAAGAGTACCGGCAGCAGCGCCAGACCGGCGATGGGAATGTGTACCGCCAGCGTATAAATCATCGCCTGTCGCATGTTGGCGAAAGTACGTCTTCCCATGCGAATCGCCTGCACGATAGAATCAAAATCATCTTTGAGCAGTACCAGCGAGGCTGCTTCGCGTGCCACATCGGTGCCACGTTGTCCCATCGCGATACCAATATGTGCGGCCTTGAGTGCTGGCGCATCATTCACGCCATCCCCCGTCATCGCCACCACATGGCCTTGCGATTTCAGTGCTTCGACTAATGCCAGTTTTTGTGCAGGCCTAATACGCGCGAAGATATTGATCGTTGCTGCGCGATCGACGAGTTCATCCTGGCTCATGCCAAGGATCTCGCTACCAGTGATGATGCCGTCACTCTGAATACCGGCTTGCCGTGCAATCGCTTGCGCTGTACGCGGATGGTCGCCTGTAATCATTACCACGCGTATGCCGGCACGCAGACATTGCGCGACTGCCTTGGGTACTTCCTCGCGCAAGGGATCGGCCAGTGCGATCAATCCCAGCCACTGAAAATCAAATGCCTGCTGGTTTTCTGGCCACGGATGACCAGCAATGTGTACGGCTTTTGCGACACCTAGCACACGCAATCCCTGATCAGCCATCGCAGCAGCCTGCGTTGCGATCTCATCGTGCAAATTCTCGGAGAGTGCGCACAGCTCTGCCACTGCTTCAGGTGCGCCTTTGGCAGCAACAACATCGTGCAGTCCAACTCCTGACTGCCACAAATGTGTCATAGCGAGCAACTGGGGGGAGAGTTCATATTCGCGTGCGAGACGCCAATCCGGATGCAGGCGATTCGTATCGGAGAGATGCGCGCCCGCCATGCGGTGAAATGCCTGCTCCATGGGATCATGCGGTGCGATCTCGCTGGCTAATATGGCGTACTCGAGAAGTTCGAGGTGAGTATCGGGCAGCGATGCAGACAGAGAGTCCGACAGAGAACCTGACAAGGGCTGACTGACATCGATGGCCCGGTTATCCGCACAAAGTACCGCGACGCGCATGCGATTCTCAGTCAGCGTGCCGGTTTTATCGACACATAGCACCGAGGTCTCGCCCAGGGTCTCTATCGAATTCAGGCGACGCGTCAATACCTTTTGCGCTGCCAGTCGACGTGCCGCCATCGCCATGAAAATAATCATGATGACCGCGAACTCCTGTGGTAACAAAGACATGGCTAAGGCAATGCCAGCCAGTAGCGCATCCAGCCAGCCACCACGCAGCAACCAGAACAGCAGTACCAGCCCGCAAGATAATCCGATACTGAAGGTCGCAAGTCGTCGGGTGAGTCGGCCCATCTCTTCACGCAGCGGTGAAGGCGTGATCGCAATGCTTTCCAGCGACTTGCCGATGCGGCCCATTTCGGTGTGATGTGCAGTCGCCGTGACTTGAACGACACCCTGACCAGCGACCACCAGTGTTCCTGCATACACTTTGTCGCCGGATTTTTTCATCACCGACTCGGATTCACCGGTGAGCATTGATTCATTAGTTGCGAGCTCATGCGCGTCAATTAGTAGGCCGTCGGCTGGAATGCGGTCGCCTTCGGCGAGTAACAACACATCCTCGCGAACCACATCCCTGCCGGCGATGCGCAGCGCTTCGCCGCCGCGTATCACCACTGCGCGCGGGCTCGACATATCGCGTAGTGCGGCCAGCGCATTGTCGGTACGTCGCTCCTGAAATGCGGTCATCCCCATGATCATGAATACAAAGCTCAGCAGTATCAGCGCCTCATGACTATCGCCCATTGCAAAATAGATGGCGCCAGCTCCCAGCAATAGCAAGAACATCGGCTCGCGTACAACTTCGAGCAGGATGTCGGCCAGCGTGCGGCGCTGCGAGAGGCCCAGCTCATTCGGACCTTCTTTATGCAGACGCTTGCGAGCGAAATTCGCATCAAGGCCGCGGGGCAGGGGAGGTGTCATGTCAGGAATGATGCTTGCGGGCAAAGCGTTCTGTGCGTATAAAGGTATATCACTTGGTTTGTTTGACTAGCTTTTGGTTGCTTTATCTTCCAGCTTGTCGGTCAGCTTCACCCGCATTTTGGCCTAGACGGCCTGGACTCTCGGCTTCTTTTGGCGTTTTCTTGACGAATGACAATATCGGTTGTCAAGATCATGGAGGACATAATGTCGGATGCAGGATTGCATTTACACGGGCCGCTTGACGTGACGTTCTTGCTAGTCAGTGGGTGTCTGGTGCTGGGCGGGTTGATTTACCTGCATCTATGACGGGCTCTCCATGAAACTATCCTTTCTGGGTGCTGCCAGCACTGTCACCGGGTCGAAGTACCTGATCGAGCATGATGGTCAGCGCATTCTGGTCGATTGTGGACTGTTTCAGGGATTTAAAAATCTTAGGCTACTGAACTGGCAGCCGTTTCATTTTGATCCTGCATCGCTGGATGCCGTGGTACTCACGCATGCGCATCTGGATCACTCAGGCGCAATTCCGCTCTTGATTCGCAGCGGGTTTCGCGGCCCGATCTACGCTACGCCATCCACTATTGATTTGTGCAAGTTGTTGCTGCCTGATAGTGGGCACATTCAGGAGGGGGATGCCAATTTTGCGAACCGGCGTCAATCATCCCGGCATCATCCTGCTTTACCGCTGTACACCGAAGCAGATGCACGCAATGCGCTGACGTTTTTCAAGCCGCTACCTTTCGATAAGTCAATCAATCTGGGGAGCATGAAGCTCCGGCTGCGACTCGCGGGCCATATTCTTGGTGCGAGTTCGGCGGAATTTCGTACTGCGAAAGGTAGTCTGCTGTTCTCTGGCGATCTGGGGCGCCCTGATGATCTCCTGATGCGTGCACCCGTACCGATTGAATACGGCGATACGCTGGTGATTGAATCGACCTATGGTGATCGGGCACATTCTAATGAGAGTAGTTCGGATGCACTGGCAAAGGTCATCACCCGAACGGCCGCGCGCGGCGGCAGTATTTTGGTGCCCGCGTTTGCTGTTGGGCGCGCACAAAATCTACTTTTCGAGATTTTTCAGCTCAAGCAGGCGGGCCGCATTCCCGATATGCCAGTTTTTCTCGATAGTCCGATGGCGATTCAAAGTACCAGCATCTATCAGCGTCATCGAGATCAACATCGGCTGAGCGTTGCGCAGTGCGAGGGTATGGCCAAGGTGGCGCGCATCAGTCGCACCGCCGATGATTCACGGGCCATAGGTCAACTGAATTATCCAGTAATTATCATTTCTGCCAGTGGCATGGCGACGGGTGGCCGAGTACTTCACCACCTTGTCCATATGGCACCAGACCACCGTAATAGTATTGTCTTCGCCGGCTATCAGGCGGGTGGAACACGTGGTGCAAAGCTGGTGGATGGGGCGCGGTTTGTGAGAATTTTTGGCGAAGATATTACCGTCAATGCCGAAGTCGTGTCTCTGCCATCGATGTCAGCGCATGCCGATGCAACGCAGATCATGGACTGGCTCAAGACCCTCAAAAAGCCACCCCGGCAGGTGTTCATCACGCACGGTGAACAGGTGGCGGCCGATGCACTGCGATGGCGTATCGAGCATGAATTGGGATGGTCTGCGACTGTGCCGCTGTTGGGGCAGCATGCACTGATTGATAATTTTTGACTTTTCTGCCGAATTATCTTTGCAATCTCGAGACTCTCAAACAATCTTAATAACCATCGTGGCGATTACTCGTTGAAGAAGGCCATCAGTCGCTGCGCGAGTTCCTCTGACTGCTCTTCCGGAACGAAATGGCCGCAGTTGGCTATCATGCCGCCGCGAACATTGAGCGCCACTCTCTGCATGGATTCGAGTACCTCCATGCGTCTTCCCCAGCTTTCTGCGCCACCCAGTGCCAGCACTGGCATGGGAAGCTTGAAGCGCGCAATCATTGCTTCATTGTCGGCAATGTCTTGCGGTACTGCGCGGTAGTAAGCGAAACCCGCCGCCAGCGATTCAGGCTTACGATAGCAGCGTAAAAATTCTTCAATCACTTCATCAGTCATCACTTCGGCGCGATGCGCAAAGGTGCGATAAAACCAACCCAGATAAACCGCCTCGTGCCCCGTAACAAGCGCCTCGGGGAGTGCAGGCGTGCGATTGAATGCATGATGCCAGCGCTTGCCACCCTGGCTGATATCAGGTCCGCCATCACCAGGAATGGTGACATCAATGATGGCGAGTTTTTTTACCGCATCCGGGTGATGCGCTGCCAGTGCATAGGCGGTTGGGCCACCCCAGTCATGTCCGACGAGATAAAAATTTTCAAGTTGTAGCTCATGATGCACCAGCTCCCACACATCGTTGGCAATGGTTTTTTTATCGTAACCACTGGCGGTGCAGGAAGTGTCGCCGAGACCGCGCAGATCGGGTGCGATCACGCGGTAGTGCGGAGCTAGTTGGTCGATGATGTGGCGCCACTCGTACCAGGTTTGCGGCCAGCCATGTAACAGCACTACCGGATAGCCGTCGCCTGCGGTCACATAGTGCATGCGTACTTCGGATAAGTCGGCGTAATGATGCGTTACACCATTGATGTTTGAAGTACTCATTGCTTCACCGTCATCGGAAAATCTTTTAGTAATTTGTGGCAGAGCGCTTCCTTGCCCATTTTTTTGCTCAGTCCATCAAAGGTCGAATCGCCCATGAGGAATAATTTTTTTGAGGCTTCCTTGCCTTTTTTATCCATGCAAACCTGAGAATCTTGCTGGAAGCGAAAGGCATAGTAGGAGAAGGGACAAGATTTTTTGGCTTTGGTCAGCAGGCCATCCATCTTGATCAGATCATCACATTGATCGGCGTGGGCTGCTGGAAGTGCGACTAACAGTATCCAGAGGAGAGCGATTTTTTTCATCATCGTTGATTGAAGTACTTATTTTCATTTTTTCAGCAGCACTAGGTGTTGCCAGGGAAGAGATGAAATCGTCGTGACCCAATGCAGACCCAGTAATGCGGCTTCTTTTTTTATCTGTGCTTCGCTCATTTTATGCTGTGGCTTGATCGGTACGCTGGCATCTTCTGCGCGGAATTCCACCAATGCTATCTGACCACCGCTCTTGAGCGCGCGTTTGATACAGCCTATGGTTTCGATAGGATAGAGAAGCTCGTGATAGACATCGACAAAAAGCGCAAGATCAATACTCTCGGCTGGGAGCTTGCAATCGGTTTCGGTCGCGAGCAGTGTGTCGATATTGGGAATTTTTGATTCGGCGATCTGTTTTTTGAGTAGCGTGATCATCTCAGGTTGTACATCGACCGCGATCACTCGACCACCCGGCGCAAGACGCGGCGCTATTCTTCGACTGTAATATCCACTGCCCGCGCCGACATCAGCGACGACCATGCCCGGTCGTATCGGTAGCAGAGGCAAAAGCAGATCCGGTCTTTCTTCCGTATTTCGCTCGGCGCGTTCCAGCCATGCGGCTCCGTGCCAGCTCATTACTTGTGCAATTTCTCGACCTGCAAAGGTTTTGCCCGTGCCTCCGGGGCTGGTAGCGACCTTGCCGTAGGCAAGTGGGCTATCCGCAGCCGTGCAGGCAGTGGATCCTAGGAGGGCAAGTGCGATGGCGAGGTGGCTTAAGCAGCTGAAGCAGCGTAGGTAGCGTTTAGACATACTTGAATTTTTCTGTGCTTTCGCACGGGTAAGCGCACACTGACGCATGGTTTACTTTTTATTACGGAATTGTTCTTTGCATTCCTCAGCCAGCCTACGGAACTGACGATCATTTTTACCCTGTCGGGATGCCTGCAGCATGCAGTCCTCATAGTTCTTGGGTCCTCGTTCACAGGCTGTCAGGGTTGCTGCAGTGACGAAGATAAGGAATGCAGCGCGGAGTGTAGCGCAGATAAATTTAACTTGGTCTTGGTGATTTTTGACGCGGAGGTTTAACGGGCGATTAAGCCGCGAGAATTTTAATAGGAAATTTAGCTGAAGTTAGCTGTCCCGCGGGGCAACAGCCATGGCTGGCTTTTCGGCCGCCCTACCTAACTCGCGAAAGGATTGAGGCATTGAACCCCGGTGCCACCGAAATCTGCCGTGTTCCGGGTAACGACCACCAGGCCGTTTACTAGCGCCGTAGCGGCGATCTGTTTGTCGATCGGATTTTCCGGATGAGGTGCACACAGTCGCCCCCAGACCTGGGCGGTATCCGTGTCAAATTCCAGTATTTTTTCTTTGTAATCCTGCAGGAGCATGTTCAACCAAGTCTCCAGCAATTGCGCCTGATGGGTATCACCTCTGTGACGGATCAGTTCTACACCTCGCCTGAGCTCTCCAATCGTCACCGATGACAAATACAGCTGACGATCAGGGCTAGATTGTTGAAAAAAAGAAATGACTCCCTGATTCGCGCGGTCCTTCTTGCGGATTTCGCTGATGACATTCGTGTTAATCAAATACATGAGCACGCTCGCTATCCTGAACCCGCTCAAAATCGGCATCGATGCCGACATCAGGAATACTCGCCAGTGCCTCGGCCAGAGTGCGTTTTTTAGGGCGTGATAGCGCATCGAAAAGAATCTGCCGATGCTCTGCCTCTGCGCTCACGCCACGAGCTCCAGCCCGCTCTTTCAGCATTGCGACAAGGGCTTCATCCACATTTCTGACCAGTAAATTTGCCATGATTTGCCTCCGGCCAAATAGACGATAGCAATGATAGCGTTTTGGGGAAATGAGGGCAACTTCGGAGTCGGACAAAAATTCCCGCTACCACTTCTCGGCCCTAGAAAACTGTCCACAAGTTGAGTGGATAAGTCTGTGGACGACTTGTATCAAGAGTTGGCAAGTGATTGATTTTTATTGAATTTCTTGAGATGAGGGAAATCAAGGCAAGCAGTGGATTTCTTTTGCGTTAATAAATGCTTGCAGGACGTATCAGAGGTCTGGTATCGTTGAACCTAAATGCGAATCATTCTCGTTAATATTTATTTCGTAATCCCGGGAGTTCTGTTTCATGTTTCAGCCGTATTTTGCCGGTGCAACGCCAACCCATTCAAGAGCGGATAAGCGCATTTGTCTGGCCATGGCGCCCATCGCGGCAGCAGTTTGCGTTTTGTTATCCCTATCTACCGATGCGATTGCAGAGGTAACAACCGATCGGGAATTGCCGCGGGTTGATGTCATTGGCAATTCGCTCAATGTGTTGAAGCTGCCCGGTTCGGCCACTGTGGTTGACGCGGCCACCCTGGAGGAGAGCCGTGTTTTTAATGTGAACGAGGCATTGCGCAAGGTGCCCGGCATCCATGTGCGTGAGGAAGAAGGTGTCGGTTTGAGGCCGAATATCGGCATGCGGGGCATGAACCCCACGCGCTCTACCAAGACGCTCCTGCTGGAGGACGGGTTACCGCTCTCATTCGCACCCTATGGCGACAATGCGAGCTACTACCATCCGCCCATCGATCGTTACGAATCCATCGAAGTCAGCAAAGGTAGTCAGGTGATACGTTTTGGTCCGCAGACGGCGGGTGGTCTTATCAACTACATCACGCCCGAGCCGCAACAGCAGATCGGGGGCACCGTTGGTATTTCGGGTGGAACACGTGGCTACCTGAATGGCCATGTGATGGTGACGGGTAACGGTGCGATTGCGGACTTTTATCACAAGGAATCCGATGGCGCACGTGAGAACATGCGCAGCCGTTTGGATGATGTGAATTTCAAGTGGGCGCGGCAACTCAATGATGACCACAAGCTGGTATTGCGGGCTACGCATTTCAGGGAATATTCGCAGCTGACTTATTCTGGACTGACGCAGGCTGAGTTCGAAGCCAACGCGCGCCAAAATCCATTCAAAAATGATTTTTTCGATGCCAACCGCACTGGTATGTCGGCCACACATGAGTGGCGGATAAGTGCAGATCAGAGATTGGTCACTAGCGTTTACGGTGCGTATTTCGACCGTGACTGGTGGCGGCAAGCTTCTTCGACAACGGATTGTCGAGTCAATGCGGCTGGAAACGATTTTACCTTGAGTACCCTAGCAAATTGTCAGGTAGATGGTCGTCTTCGTGCCTACACCACGCTAGGTATTGATAGTCGTTTGTTTCATAAGCACTCCGCTTTTGGTTTGCAGAATGACTTGGAGATCGGAGCGAAGTTCCAGTCCGAAACGCAAAAGCGTCGGCAGGAGCGGTACTCTTCTTACACAAATTTTGTGTCCAAGAGTGGTATGAGTCTCATCGAAAATCAAGATCGTCGAGCTGATGCTGTATCGGCATTTGCCTCTAATCGCATGCAGTTAAATGATCGTCTCGCTGTGACACCTATCATCCGAGTTGAACACATTAAATACCAGCGTGACGTATTCACGAATGGCACCTCCGGAAGCAGCAACTTTACAGAATTCGTTCCAGGTATTGGAGCCACCTATCAACTGGATGCTACCTCTCAGTTGTACGGTGGACTTCACAAAGGTTTCAGTCCGCCGCGGGTTGAGGATGCTATTAGTGGGACCGGCGGCTCGGTAAATCTCAACGCCGAGAGTAGTGTGAATGCGGAGCTTGGTCTGCGTTCATCCCCTGTCAAAGATATTAGTTTTGATGTCGCCGTATTTCGCAATAATTTTAGTAATTTGGTTCAAGTGGGTAGTATTGCCGGTGGCTCTGCTCCTTACTCCGAAGGCAAAGCATTGTTTCAGGGGTTTGAAATGGCTGGGCAGGCAGATCGCCTGACCAGTGCTGTCGATGGAAACCTATTCGCTCGCGTTGCTTATACCTGGCTGCCTATGGCAGAGCAGAAATCTGCATTTTCCAGCACCGCTGGTACGGGCGCTGTTGGCAAGCGCTTGCCATATACGCCAGAGCAGTTGCTAACACTCACGCTGGGCTACCGTGCTCCCCAGTTTTGGAATGCACGATTCGAATATGTGTATGTTGGCCGTCAGTTTTCAGATTTTGATAACACGCTCACGCCGTCAGCTAATGGGCAGGAGGGTTTGATTTCTAGTGCCACCGTGCTGAACGCAGTTGCAAACTACACCGTTGGAAAAACAACCTTCTTCATCGCCGGGAAAAATCTCGCCGATAAAACCTATATCGTCGATCGCACGCGCGGTATTCAGGTCGGCATGCCACGCACCGTTCAAGTGGGGATGAAATACGCGTTTTAATCGTTTAACGAGCTGTTACTGAGCCACACCCGCTGCTGCGTCCGTTTTGATCTCCTCTTTTCGGATATAGCAGCGGGTATTTTTTTGGCGTTCAGCGTTCGTTTTCAGGGAAGCAGTACGTTGGCATCTCGCAATCCGCGCAGGCACACTGATGGCGTACAAACGCCATGCACTTGCCCGGTCCGCGTGTTTCTATCATGCCCTGTGTGATGGGATTGGATGGCTGGCTGCATTCGGCTTTCAGACGCAATTCGAGTGCAGCTTTTTGATCTGCGCTTAGCTTGCCTGTACGGGCGGCGTGAATGAATTCCATTCTCCCGCCGTTCTCTATCGCCATTTGCGGATTTCCCGCAACTGCACTTAGGCAAAGAAATACGGTGAGAGTCAGCGCCAGTATTTTTTTCATCGACTACTCCAGCATGTCGGACCAGATGGTGCGCGCCCAATTATTTGCATAGCTGCCCTCGCGTTCAGTTGGACCTGCGCTCACGCCGCCGGAACCAGCGACGACTTTAAAGGTGCGCTCCGTAGTCACATATTCATGCACGCTAGCCACATGAACGACATGCTTGTCGTCGACGAAGCTGTAGCAAGTATTGGTGAGCATCGGCTGCGGGTTGTGATTCATGCCCCCCAGCTGCGCGACAATCGCAGCCGCAGCCACCTTGGCATGGTTGTTTGCCATATGACCGCTCTTGGGCATCAGTGGAGCCACCTGAATCGAATCACCGATGACGAACACATCCTTTGCAACTGCCGATTCGAAGGTCTGGTAGTTCACCCCGCACCAGCGGTTGTTGGCCATATTTGCCAACCCAGTTCGCTGTGCTATCACCCCGGCGCGCATGGCGGGTAGTGCATTGATGACGTCGGCTTTGACATCGCCCTGCACATCAAACTTGATCAGACCGTCATTGGGCGACACTGCAATCGCCTTGTGTTGATTGCGGTATTCGATGATGTCCTTGTATTGCTCTGCCCAGACTTTTTTGAACAGACCCGGTTTCGAGACCACGTCCTGATTCGCATCCAGCACCAGCACTTTGCTTTTCGGTTTGAATTTGCTGAAGTACCACGCCACCTGACAGGCGCGCTCATACGGTCCCGGCGGGCAGCGGAAGGGCGCCTCGGGAATCGTAATCGCGTACACGCCACCATCCGGCATTGCTTCCAATTGCTTGCGCAGTGCCAGTGTCTCAGGACCGGCTTTCCAAGCCTGCACGATCTGTCCCGAGGCATAGGCATCGGAAAGACCATCAATGCTGTTCATATTGAGATCGATACCTGGGGAGACCACCAGCTTGTCGTACGACAGCGTGTTGCCACTTGCCAGTGCCACTGTGCGTGCAGTGGTATCGATGGTTATTGCATAGTCTTGCGCAACCGTGATGCCGTGATTTTTAGTGAGCGTCGCATAGGGGCGACTGATTTCGGCGATTTTGCGACTGCCGCCAATCACGAGATTGGACAAAGGGCAGGAAATGAAGTCTTTATTGGGTTCGACCAGCGTGACATCAATCTGCCGATCCGAGAGCATGCGTATGTATTTCGCAGCGGTGGCGCCACCATAACCGCCGCCAATGACGACAACCTTGGCACCGCGCATCGCGCGCGCCGGGACGCTGCTTCCAATCAGTGCCAGCGCAGCGCCAGCCTGCAAAAATGATCTGCGGTCCATCATGCGCGCCTCAAGGTTTCTGATTGGCGAAATAATCCGCCATCTGTTTGACTTGTTCGTCGGTATAGCCTTTGGCGATCTGATGCATGATCGTCGCCTCACGAGTGCCGGCTTTGAAAGCCTGCATTTGTTCGATGAGATAGGCGCTGGGCCGACCCGCCAGCCCGGGTACGCTCGTGTCCTTCAGGCTTTTGCCCTGCGTGCCGTGACAGTTGGCGCAGGTGGCCGCGAGGCTTTGCGTATAGAGGATCTGGGCGTCTGCGGCATAAGCTGCGCCACTTGTCATGATGAGGTAGAGGCCGGACACCAGGCTGGTCCGGAAAATCTTGATAGGCATCTGCTGTCTCCTGCAGTCCGCGTGCTGCGCGCTTGGTTTAAATTTTGTTGAGGCGATGATGCGCTCGCTAGTCCCGATTGATTGTACCCGCAAAAATTTGCGCTGCTATACTCGGGCGCTGAAATCTTGGAGAGGTCATGCGCTAATTTGGTGGATGACTTTCCCCAAGCACCTGTGCAGGCTATCCGGAGACATCTCAGATGAAAAAAATGCTGTTGGTCCTGCTGTTGGCTACCCTCACTGCGAGCGTGCATGCCGAATGGACTCGGATCGATTATCCCTCCAAAGCCTTTGTGCTCTATGTGGAAAACGACACTCTCGAGAAGCCGAGCCCCACCTCCGTTAAGCTCTGGCACCTCATGGACTATGCCGAGCCACAGAGCCTTGAAGGCCGTCCATTCCAATCGATCAAGGCGCGTGATGAGTACGACTGCAGCCGCGGCGTGCGTCGCGATCTGATGCACCTCTGGCATTTCGGGAATATGGCCGACGGCACCTTGCTCAAGGCTGCGTACAAACCCGGCTCATGGTCTGCCCCAGCGGCGGGCAGCATTGAAGAGGCGCTCATGCGCCTAGCTTGTCCGAAGAACTAACGCTCGTTATATCGATGGGACCCAAAGGTAAACCGGGTCGGCTGCAGCCCGCACCGGAAAATTTCCTCAGCGCTGATTTGATTGATCAAATCAGCAAGCAGGGGCTCGACAATTCCCGCCGTCAGTTTCTACGTCAGAGCTTCGCGACGGCGAGTGCAGCGCTGGTCTCCGGGGGCGCACTGGCGGCGGCCGATCATCCGGGTGCGGCTGGTGAAGAGGCCATCATTCAGCTGCCACAGCACAGCAAAACGCTCGGCAATCCCGTTGCGCATCTGCCTTACGGTCTGCCATCGAAACATGAAGCCTATCTGCAGCGCCGTGAATCACCCGGCCTGACGCGTCGTCGCGAGAGCAGTATTGCTTTTACGCCGCTGCAGGGGCTGTTCGGCATCATCACGCCGAGTGGTCTGCATTTTGAGCGACATCATGCAGGCTGGCACGATATCGATCCTGCGTCGCATCGTTTGATGATCAACGGGCTGGTTGCTACGCCCAAGGTGTATACCCTAGGCGAACTGATGCGTCTGCCTTCTGTGTCGCGCATGCACTTTATCGAGTGTGGTGCGAATACGGCGATGGACTGGGCCAATCCCGCGGTGCCCTCGGTGCAGTACACGCATGGCATGCTGTCCTGCTGCGAATTCACCGGCGTGCCGCTGTCGCTCTTGCTGGAAGATTGCGGTATTGATAAATCGGCTGCGAAATTTGTTCTGGCTGAGGGCGCTGACGGCGCGAGCCTCACCCGCTCTATACCCATCGAATTCGCGCTCGACGATGTGATCGTTGCCTGGGGCATGAACGGCGAAATGCTCCGTCCTGAAAATGGCTATCCGCTTCGGTTGATAGTGCCCGGGGCGCAGGGTGTGTCATGGGTCAAGTGGCTGCGCCGTATCGAAGTAGGTGATGCGCCTTTTGCGACACGCGAAGAATCAACGCAATACATCGACTTGATGCCAGATGGTTTGTCGCGTCAGTACACGCTGATACAGGAATGCAAATCTGTCATTACCTCACCATCGGGTGGGCAGCGTCTGCTGGATCGTGGTTTTTATAACATCACGGGTTTGGCCTGGTCAGGTCGTGGTCGCATTGCGCGGGTGGATGTATCGGTCGATGGCGGGCGTAACTGGACCACGGCGAGACTGGAGTCGCCTGTGTTGCCAAAATGTCTAACGCGTTTCAATCTTGATTGGGAGTGGCAGGGCAAGCCCGCGCTCTTGCAATCACGTGCAGTTGACGAGACTGGTTACGTGCAGCCTAAAATCAGCGAGTTGCGCTCAGTGCGTGGCACGCGTTCGGTGTATCACAACAATGCCATTCAATCCTGGCGGGTTGAGGCAGCGGGCGAGGTCATCAATGTTCAGATCTCTTAGTGCTTCGTTGCTGATAGGACTTCTGTGTGTCACCGACATGGCGAGCGCAGAACTATTTCCGAACGTTGGACGGCGTGCGAGTGTGGCCGAAGTGTCTGCCTGGGATATTGATGTGCGCCCGGATTTCAAGGGTTTGCCGTCGGGTTCAGGCAGTGTCAGGCAGGGTGAGAAACTCTGGGAGTCCAAATGCGCTAGTTGTCATGGTGCGTTCGGCGAATCTCCCTCGGTTTTCCCACCGCTGATCGGTGGCACGACGGCGAAAGATATGGAGCGTGGTCGCGTCGCAGCGCTGAGTGTTTCCAGTGAAAATGCGAAGACCACGATCATGAAACTGGCGACGGTATCCACCTTATGGGATTACATACGACGTGCCATGCCCTTTGATGCACCCAAGAGCCTTTCAGTCGATGAAGTCTATGCTGCCACCGCTTTCCTGCTGCATCTCGCTGATGTGGTGCCCGCTGATTTCACGCTTTCCGAACGGAATATCGCTCAGGTGCAGGCCAGAATGCCCAATCGCGATGGCATGAGCACAAAGCATGGCATGCTCGAAGTCAAAGGAAAGCCCGATGTGATTAGCGAGGCCTGCATGCGAGATTGCAAGGTCAACGAAAAGTCGTTGGTGGTGCTGCCAGTCTCGGTCAATGGTTTAAATGGGAATCTCGCTGAACAGAATCGGCCGTATGGCTCGATACGCGGCATTGATACCAGTCGCTTTAAATAGGGCGAATAGGACCCTACTGATTCAGTGGCACAATGCGCGTCTTGAGCCGACGGTTTTGCGTCGGCATTATTTTCGGGAGACAGGTGTGAAGCAGAGCCGGCGCGATGTCATGCGCATTTCCTCGGGTTTGGCGCTGGCTTTTTCCGCGGGCATCCTCAAGCCTTCGGACGTGTTTGGCCAGCAGGTACCTTGGGGATCCGACTGGAATGGTGCTGTTTATTCCGCAAAAAGTCTCGAGGCTTTTGTCTATGCCATGAATGGCGACACGACGACGGCCAATACGCCACGTAATGTCACGCAGCGTGGCCAGGTCCCGGGGCTGAGTCTGGCCAAAGAAAATGATCTGATCATCGAAGCGCCAGAACTGGCTGAAAACGGCACCAACGTTCCGATAACCTTGACGAGCAAAATACCCAACACGGATTTTATTGCGCTCATTGCCGACCATAACCCCAACCCCGTCTGCGTGGGATTCAATGTGATGCCGGGTACCGAGCCCTACTATTCGGTCAGAATCAAAGTGGCAGAAACATCAGCGATCATCGCCGTAGCTCGCTCCGAGGGAAAGTGGTACTACACGCTCAAAGATATTACGGTCATGCTGGGCGGGTGTCTCGGATGACAGGGGAGAGCAGACGTGGCGGCTGAGCCAATGCGCGTGCGCGCGGTACAAGATGGTGAGCTCATCGAAGTCAAAATTTTGATGAAGCACCGAATGTTGAGTCGGCTGAGCTGGAACAGTCGCGGTCAGTTCATCCTCCCGCATTTCATCCAAACGGTTCGTGGTTACTGTAATGATAAGCAAGTGCTCTACGTACATTTCGGCGGCTCGGTTGCGCGTGATCCGTATTTTTCATTCAGATTTCGGGGTGGGAAAAAAGGCGATCGTATTGTGATCAGCTGGATTGATACCGAGGGTGTCACGCGCACGGACGAAACTATCGTCACCTGATGGATTCTTGAACTTGGTAACGCATGGCGTATCCAAACAAACAACGGTCAGGTGCATTGATGAACCACCGCTTGAGCTGCTTGAAAATGGCGCGCTGCACAAAGCCCCACAGAAGGCTGGACTGACTGGTATTGCGCCAATCTTGCTAGCGGCGATAGCTAGGCTGGATTTGAAAAATGACCGAATGGCTTTAAAGTTTGTCAAGACTTAAATTGAGAAAAAATCTCAAACAATGCTCAAAAATTCAGAAAATTTTTCGCCGGTTAACCGCGCAAGTCCGAATGCGGCAGAGCAGCGAGTCAGTTTCTTGATTTTGCGAAATAACGGTGTTATATAGATACAGGCGCAGAGTTCCTAACCGGAAATCTCAAGGATTTCTGGCCAGAGAAGACCAATGCGGGAGTAAAGAAAAGTCTGCTGAAAAGGCCGGATACACGGTTAGTAAGCAGGCAAAAAATAAAACGAGGCATTTTCACAGTGCCGGTTTGTAAAAAACTAATGAGAAATCATTGGCTCAACGTGCAGTGAAACCAAGAAAGAGGAGAGTTAAACATGGCAATCAGTTTTAATCTGAACGGCTCGACGGTATCCGTCCAGGCCGAGCCGGACACCCCGCTCCTGTGGGTGATCCGCGATGAAGTCGGTCTGACCGGCACCAAGTTCGGATGTGGCGCAGCGCTTTGCGGCGCATGCACTGTGCATCTGGATGGCGTTGCAATCCGTTCATGCCAGACCCCAGTGTCCAGCGTATCGGGCAAAAAAGTGTCGACCGTTGAGTCACTCTCCGCTGACAATTCCCACCCGCTGCAGAAAGCCTGGATCAAGCACCAGGTGCCACAGTGCGGTTATTGCCAGTCTGGACAATTGATGAGTGCGTCTGCGCTGCTCGCCAAGAACAAGAACCCGAGCGACGCTGACATCGACAATGCGATGAGCGGTAACCTGTGCCGTTGCGGCACTTACAACCGCATCCGCGCTGCGATCAAAGATGCTGCCGCAGAGATGCGCGCTTAAGGTACAGGAGATAATACAAATGACAACTACACGCCGTGAATTTCTTAAGTCGGGTGCGCTCGCTTCGGGCGTCGCCGTACTCAGCATGTATGTGCCGGGTTTCGGTGGCCAGGAAGCACAGGCTGCAGGCTCGATGCATACGCCTAACGTCTGGGTCCACATTGCCGACGACAATACCGTCACACTGATCTCCCACATGTCCGAAATGGGCCAGGGCGTTCACACTTCGCTGCCAGCACTGATCGCTGAAGAGCTCAATGTTGACATCACCAAGGTTAAGGTTACGACCGCACCTGCAAACCCAGCCTACGTTAACGGCCTCTTGGGCGCACAGATCACCGGTGGCTCCACCTCGATCCGTGATGCATGGGAAAAGCTGCGTATCGGTGGCGCGCAAGTGCGCACCATGCTGGTCCAGGCTGCTGCCAACAAGTGGGGCGTTGATGCGTCTTCACTGACAGCAGAGAACGGTGTTGTTTCCGGTGGCGGCAAGTCGGCAACCTACGGCGAACTGGCTGGTGCTGCTGCATCGATCCCTGTGCCAAAAGAAGTCAAGCTCAAGGACGCATCCGAGTTCCGTCTGGTCGGCAAAGCCGTTCCACGTCTGGACTTGCCAGCGAAGCTCAACGGTACTGCCGAATTTGGTATCGATGCCAAGGTTCCTGGCATGGTTTACGCCACCGTCGAGATGGCACCTGCGATTGGCGGCAAAGTGAAGAGCTTCGACGCTTCCAAAGCCAAGAGCATGCCTGGCGTAATCGACGTGGTGAAAATCGCTGACGGTTACGGCGAAGGCACAGAAGGCCTGGCCGTGGTTGCTGACTCGCACTGGCACGCATTGAAGGCGCGTAAAGCACTCAAAGTTGAGTGGGATGCTGGCAAGAATGCCAACCTGTCGACCGCAGAAATGTGGAAGACCACGATGGCGGCTGAGAAGTCCGTGGCTCCGATCAAGATTCGTCCAGATGTGGGTGACGCCAATGGCGCCATCGCTGGCGCGAAGAAGGTCGTCAAAGCCATGTACCAGACACCGATCGTCGCCCACCAGCCGCTCGAGCCAATGAACATGATCGCTGATGTCAAAGGCGACAAGTGCGAACTGACCGGTCCTACACAGTTCCAGCAGGGCGCGCAGGGTATGGTTGCCGGTATGCTGGGTGTGCCACCCGAGAACGTCACTGTTCGCACCACCTACCTCGGTGGTGGTTTCGGTCGTCGCGTCTGCGTTGACTACGCAGTTCAGGCTGCTGCAATTTCCAAGGCTGTTGGCCGTCCGGTCCGCATGCTGTGGACTCGTGAAGACGACATGAAGCACGATTTCTATCGTCCTCTCGGTATCCAGCGTATGGAAGCTGGCCTCGGTGCTGATGGTAAGCCTGTCGGCTTGAAGTTCCAGCTGTCATCGCAGTCAATCACTCAGGTTCTGTTCGGTCTGCCAAAGAACACGCTCGATCCATTCATGGTCGAGGCTGCAGTGGCGCCGTACGCGATTCCAAGTACATCGCATGACCTGATCATCCACGACACCGGCGTCCGCGTCGGTTACCTGCGCGCTGTGTCGCACACCATGAACTGCTTCGCCAACGAATGCTTCATGGATGAGCTGGCACATGCTGCAGGCAAGGATCCGGTCGAGTATCGCCTGTCGTTGCTCGAAAACGAGCCACGCTTTGCGAATGTTCTGAAGATCGCTGCTGAAAAAGCAGGCTGGGGCAAGAAGCTGGCCAAAGGCCGCTCACACGGCGTCGCTCTGATGGAAGGCTATGGCACCTATATGGCGCAAGTAGTTGAAATCTCCATCAGCGGCGGTGATGTCAAGGTCCATAAAGTCACGGTCGCTTGCGACTGCGGCCACATGGTTAACCCTGGTATCGTCGAGCAGCAGCTCGAGTCCGGCATTATCTACGGTCTGTCGCACGCGCTGTACAGCGAAAACACCGTCGAAAAAGGCCGTATCGTCCAAAGCAACTTCAACGATTTCCGCATACTCCGTCAAAACGAGTCCCCGGTCATCGAGATCACTTTGGTCAAGAGCAGCGAGAAGCCAGGTGGCACGGGTGAACCGTCCACATCGCTGATCGGCGCAGCCGTCGGTAACGCGATCTTCGCCGCCTCCGGCAAGCGTGTTCGCAGCATGCCTCTGGTCAAAGGTCTGAAGTCGGCCTGATGCACTAGTGTTGTAGCGAATGCTCCTCGCCTGAAAGGGCGAGGAGCATTTTTCATTTAGACCCTCTATCAAAATGCCGCCCGCAAGACTTAATAGCGGGCCCGGCGTTTTGATAGAGGGTCTTGAAGTCTGAATTGATTTACTGTGAGCTTTTGCCATGGATAGCATTGATCTTGAAGTCTTGAAAACCTGTGCGGAGTGGATTTCGGCAGGCAAGCGATGTGAACTCGTCACTGTCATCAAGACCTGGGGCTCGAGCCCGCGTCCTGAAGGTGCGACACTGGCGATTTGTGACGATGGTCACGTTGTCGGGTCGGTGTCTGGGGGGTGCATTGAAGACGATCTGATCGATCGCGTCCGCAAAAACGGCATTACGCGCACGCAGCCTGAGATCGTCACGTATGGCATCACCGCAGATGAGGCGCATCGTTTTGGTTTGCCGTGTGGTGGCACGATTCAGCTGGCGATAGAGCCACTGAACGCTGACAGTCAGATCAAGGACATGGTTGATCGACTCGCGCAGGGCGAGCTCATCGCGCGCCGCGTCGATTTGCAGAGTGGTGCGGTGGCTCTGGGTCCGGCCAAAGCCGGCATGAGTCTACAAGTATCTGAAACTGCACTAACGACGATTCATGGGCCGCGCTGGCGCTTGCTGATCATCGGCGCAGGCCAATTGTCACGCTTTCTTGCACAGATTGCGGTCGGTATGGATTACGCCGTCACGGTCTGCGATCCGCGCGAAGAGTATCGCGATGGTTGGTCGGTGGACGGTGTGCAGGTGGTCCATGCCATGCCTGATGACCTGGTGATGGAAATGCGTCTGGACAGCCGCTGCGCTGTGGTCGCGCTCACGCATGATCCCAAGCTGGATGATCTTGCCCTGATGGAAGCCCTGAAATCTGGGGCATTTTATGTCGGTGCGATCGGATCGCGCTCGAATGACACCAAGCGTCGCGAGCGACTGCTGGATTTTGATCTCACCCCTGCCCAGCTGGAGAAGCTGCACGGCCCTATCGGTATTTATATCGGTAGCAAGACCCCATCGGAGATTGCTATCTCCATCCTCGCCGAAATGACGGCAGTAAAAAATGGTGTGGCTTTGCCCGAGCTGATGAAGGTAGGTAAGGCAAAAGAAGCTGCGCAGCTCGATGCCAGCCCGGATGCCTGTCTGCTCGATCCCGCGCAGCGCATCGTTTGAGGCCCGATCAATGAATGTGGTACCGAGTGCCTCAAGGCAATGATGCAACCTGTCTCAGAGCGTCCTGATACACCTTGTGTGGCGGTCTGTTCGACCACATTCGATGATATTTGCCGGGGTTGCGGTCGCACGGTGGCTGAGGTCGCCGAGTGGGTCTTTATGAATCCCGATGAGAAAGAAGTGGTCTGGGAGCGTATTACGGCCGAGGGTTACCCGCGCCGAAACACTTGATAATTTCGGGCATTCACTAGGCGTTCTGCCGGGCAGGCTCCAAAACGTTTCAATTATTAAAATAAATCGGCTGATCAGAAGCGCGGTCTTGTAACATACCTGTCATATTGCCCCGTTAGAGTCCGGGGGTGAATCCAAATCGTCCAATCACGTACACCGAGGCCCTGACGCCCATGAGTGCTCAACAGCCCCAGTCTGGCCCGCTCGCTACGCCAGACGCCAGTGCCAAAGGCCTGCCAACCGCGACATCGTCTGCCAAATGGCAGGACTTTATTTTCCATAAAGTCACATTCAGCTTTGCTTTGCTGGTGCTCCTGGCTCTAGTCGGGATTATGGTGTCACTGGTCATTAACGCCATACCTGCGTTTGAAAAATTTGGTCCAGGGTTTGTTACCCGCATCGAGTGGGATCCGGTTAATAACGAATACGGTGCAATGATCGCGATTGCCGGTACCTTGGTCACGTCTTTACTCGCACTGATGATCGCATTTCCAGTCAGTTTTGGTATTGCTTTGTTTTTGACAGAGATTTGCCCTGTCTGGTTGAAGCGCCCCTTGGGCACCGCTATCGAGTTGCTGGCCGGCGTCCCCAGTATTATTTACGGCATGTGGGGACTGTTTATTTTTGCCCCTTTCTTCGCGGATCATGTGCAGCCTTTGCTGCAGGCAACGCTGGGTAAAATCCCTGTGATTGGTGAATTGTTTCAAGGGGCGATGATGGGCATCGGCATGCTGACGGCCGGCATCATCTTGGCGGTCATGATCATTCCTTTCATTGCGTCGGTCATGCGTGACGTGTTTGAGACCTGCCCGGCAGTATTGAAGGAGTCTGCTTACGCGCTGGGTTGTACGCGCTGGGAAGTCGTCCGCAGAATCGTACTGCCGTACACACGGGTTGGTGTGGTCGGCGGTGTCATGCTGGGGCTGGGTCGTGCTCTAGGTGAAACCATGGCCATTACCTTTGTGATCGGTAATGCGCACAAACTTTCGTGGTCACTGTTCGCAGCGGGTAACAGTATTGCATCGACACTGGCCAATGAGTTTGCTGAAGCTGAGGCGGGATTACACATTTCATCCCTGTTTGCCCTGGGTCTGATTTTGTTTGTCATTACTTTCATCGTGCTCGCAGCTGCGAAGTTCATGCTGCTGCAGATGGGCAAAGGGGAGGGTAGCAAATGAACCCGGTCGCAGTACTCAAGTCTGACAATCCTATTTATCGTGCGCGCTTGCTACGACACAGGATAGGTATCACTTTATCTGTGGCAGCGATGTCGACGGGGCTGATGTTTCTGTTATGGATATTGACTGTGCTCGTCATCAACGGGCTTGGTGCCATTGATGCGGATTTCTTTACGAAAACAACGCCAGCCCCCGGTAGCGAGGGTGGTGGTCTGCTCAACCCTATTGTTGGCAGTCTGCTGATGGTCGGTACCGCAACGCTGATTAGCACCCCTATCGGTATTTTTGCGGGTATCTACCTTGCAGAATACGGCGAGGAAAGCCGATTCGCACAAATCACCCGATTCGTGACCGATGTCATGCTGTCTGCGCCTTCGATCGTGATCGGTTTGTTCATTTATGCGATTTATGTGGCCAACGTGCGCCACTTCTCCGGTTGGGCGGGTAGCTTTGCGATTGCCCTCATTGCAATACCGGTGGTGGTGCGCACCACAGACAACATGCTCATATTGGTCCCCAGCAGCCTGCGTGAGGCGGCTTTTGCATTAGGAGCGCCACGCTGGAAGGTCGCCACCATGGTTCGCTTACGCGCTGTCAAGGCCGGTGTCTTGACCGGTGTATTGCTCGCGGTAGCCCGCATTTCCGGCGAGACAGCGCCTCTCTTGTTTACTGCGCTGAACAACCAGTTTTATAGTACCGACATGAATACGCCGCTGGCGAACTTGCCCGTGGTGATCTTCCAGTTTGCGATGAGTCCCTATGACAACTGGCGCGAGCTGGCCTGGGGCGGTGCGTTACTAATTACCTTCAGCGTATTGGGTCTGAATATTTTGTCGCGCCTTATCGCGGCGGCTGGCCAGAAAAAGGAATAGGAGTAGGAAATGGAATTCGCGATACCAACGCATGAGAAGATGGATACGGCTTCGTTCACCACAACCTTGCAGGTTCAAGATCTGAACTTTTTTTACGGACAGTTTCAAGGGCTTAAAGATATCAATCTGGATATCTACGAAAGAAAAGTCACTGCATTCATTGGTCCTTCCGGCTGCGGCAAGTCGACACTGCTGCGCACGCTTAATCGCATGTATGACCTGTATCCAGGCCAGCGCGCCGAGGGCGTCATCATGTACAGCGGACGCAATATTCTGGATGCCGATGTAGATGTGAACGTATTGCGCGCAAAGATAGGCATGGTGTTCCAGAAGCCAACGCCGTTTCCGATGTCGATCTATGAAAACATCGCCTTTGGCGTGCGTCTGTATGAAAACCTGACCCGGGGTGAGATGGATGAGCGAGTGGAATGGGCGCTGAACAAGGCAGCGCTTTGGGCAGAGGTTAAAGACAAGCTTCATAAGAGTGGCTTGTCTCTGTCGGGTGGTCAGCAGCAGCGTTTGTGTATCGCTCGTGCCGTGGCCGTGAAGCCAGATGTGCTCTTACTGGACGAGCCCACATCGGCACTGGATCCGATCTCAACGGTGAAAATCGAAGAGCTGATCAGCGAACTCAAGGAAGACTACACGATCACCATCGTGACGCACAATATGCAGCAGGCAGCACGCTGCTCGGATTTCACCGCGTACATGTATTTGGGAGAACTGGTAGAGTTCGGTGAAACTGATAAGATTTTTCTGAATCCCAGCAAAAAAGAAACGCAGGATTACATCACCGGTCGTTTCGGTTGATGCCACGGAGACCGCCATGCCAAACGAACACTCTTCCAGACAATACGAGCTCGATCTTGAGGCGATTCGCTCGCGGGTCCTGCAGATGGGTGGACTCGTAGAAAAGCAATTTCACGATGCGATGCTTTGTTTCCGGACGCTTGATGTCAAGGAAGCCGCGCGTATTAAGGCTACCGACGAGGAAGTGAACACCCTCGAGGTTCAGCTGGATGACGCTTGTAGTCATCTGATCGTCAAGCGGCAACCGGCTGCGAATGATTTGCGGACTGTGATGGCCACGATCAAGATCATTACGGATCTCGAGCGTATAGGTGACGAGGCGACCAAAATTGCCCGTGCCGCGCGCGCCTTGAATGAGCGTGGTGCGGTACCGATCGCCCATGAAGAGACAGTGCGCGTCATGGCTTCTTCCGCGGGTCGTCAATTGCATGGTGCACTGGACGCGTTTGCTCGTCTGGATGAAAAGCAGGCGACACGCTTGATTCTGGGTGATGAGGAAATTGATATCGAATATCGCGCCGTGATGCGTAACGCCGTCACCTTCATGATGGAAGATCCACGCACTATTTCTGCTTCACTTGACACGCTGTGGGTCGCCAAGGCTATCGAACGTATTGGTGATCATGCCAAAAACATTGCCGAGTACGTGATCTACATCGTGGAAGGCAAGGATATTCGCCACACCGACTATGCGTCTTCTCAGCAAGAGTCCCTCTAATCGGTCCTCTAAACGGCCCAATAATCGGCCGTGCATAGTAAGTCACTGAGCTTATGGCCATCACCGAACCCACGATCCTGATCGTTGAAGACGAGATTCCCATTGTCGAGTTGGTCTCCTTTTCGCTGAAGGGGGCTGGCTGGGTAGTGGATGCCGTACACAACACGGCAGATGCCTGGACTTATCTCCAGAACAAACGTCCTCAGCTGATTCTGCTGGATTGGATGTTGCCTGATCAGTCAGGACTCAAGTTATTGTCCCGTATCCGCAGCGATCGTAATTTCAACACGCTGCCCGTGATCATGCTGACCGCAAAAAGCATGGAAGAGGACAAGGTCGCGGGGCTCGATCAGGGCGCCGATGATTACATCACCAAACCTTTCTCTCCGCGCGAGCTGACCGCCCGTATCAAGGCCCTCATACGCCGCAAAATGCCCGAGCATGCCGAGCTCGCGATGAAGGCTGGACCGCTGACCGTCGATCCGGTGAGCTGTCGGGTCAGTATCGATGATGAGCCAGTAGAAATCGGCCACGCCGAATTCAAGCTACTCAGATTCCTGATCGCGCATCCCGAAAGAGTCTTCACCCGTGGCCAGCTGCTCGACAAAGTCTGGGGCGATCATGCCGTTCTGGAAGAGAGAACGGTGGATGTCCATATCTTGCGGTTGCGCAAGGCCCTCGGTCGGGCCGATTTCCTCATCAAGACCGTGCGTAGTGTAGGCTACATGCTTTCTGAGAAATAATTCCTTTTTTGCATGACGCCTCGCTCGTTGTTTTGGATTCCGGTATTTGTCCGGTTCATATTGATTTGGGCGGCCGGACTGGCTGGCTGGTCTTTGTGGAACTTGACCGTCGGCCTTGCCATCTCATTGATTGTGCTCACACTGCTGGTGATCATGCAGCTGCGGCATATGTACCAGCTGTCTCTTTGGCTTGACCAGCCTGAAGAAGTTCGCTTGGGCGATGGCTGGGGAGCCTGGACAGAGATCTTCGCCAAACTGTACCGCTTGCGCCGTGATGACGAGCGTAGTCGCAATGAGTTGGCTGAGTGGCTTTCTCGTTTTCGTCTGGCGATGAGCCAGCTACCTGATGGTGTCGTCATCATGGATGACGTTCTCTTCCTTGAATGGTGCAATCCGGTTGCCGAGCAACATCTCGGGCTCAGCATGGCCAAGGACAAGGGTATGCGTGTCACTAACTTGGTACGCAGCCCTGAATTCATTGATTACATTATTCTGGGACGTTACGAAGAGCCGCTCACGCTGAAGCTGGATGAGCGCAAGTTGATTGCTCGCCTCATCCCCTTCGAAAACCGTCGTCAGATTCTGGTCACGCATGATGTGACGGATATGGACAGGATAGAGCAGATGCGTCGTGATTTCATCGCGAATGCGTCGCATGAATTACGAACGCCTCTGACCGTCATCAACGGCTTTCTCGAGATCGCCCACATGCAGCCCGATCTTGATCCGCAGACGCGCGCTCGACATCTAGAGCTCATGGTTGATCAAGGGCAGCGCATGCAAAACCTGGTGGATGACATGCTGGTACTCACTCGGCTGGAGTCACTGGATTATCCCGTTCGTGAAGAAGTACTCGACATGCACAGACTGCTGGAGCAGGTGCGTGCCGAAGGTGAGGCCTTGTCTGCGGGTAGACACAAAGTCAGTCTGGAGTTCAACGGACCGCGACTCAAGGGGAGTCATGACGAGCTTCGTAGTGCGATCGGGAATCTGGTGTCCAATGCCGTGCGTTACACTGCAGAGGGTGGCGACATCACGATACGCTGGTTTGAAAGTGTACAAGGCCCTTGCTGCTCAGTCAGTGATACGGGTATCGGGATCAAGCCAGAGCATATCGCTCGGCTGACTGAGCGCTTTTATCGTGTTGATAAAGGTCGGTCTCGCGAAACGCAGGGCACCGGTTTGGGACTTGCGATCGTCAAGCATGTGCTGGCACGCCATGACGCGCAGCTACGCGTCGAATCAGAAGCCGGCAAGGGCAGCACCTTTACCATTCAGTTTCCGGCGCTCGCACGCGTTAAACTGGCCTAAGCGACTGTCTTCACGATAGTCTGAATGATAGTCTGAACGATTGTTCGCGCCACTTATGGTTTGGTTGCTTCGGATGTTGCCACTGAATGCGCACCCTGTTCATACCAGTTGCGGCTGCGGTTTACGATGTGTACCACCAGTAGCATGACGGGCACTTCAATTAGCACACCCACGACGGTCGCCAGCGCCGCACCGGATTCAAAACCGAACAGACTGATCGCAGCCGCCACGGCCAACTCGAAAAAATTAGATGCGCCAATCAATGCGGAAGGGCAGGCCACGCTATGTGATTCGCCCAGCTTGCGATTGAGCCAGTAGGCCAGTGCTGAATTAAAAAATACCTGAATCAGGATCGGTACTGCCAAGAGCGCAATCACCAAGGGCTGTCGAATGATGGCCTGACCCTGAAAGGCAAACAGCAAAACCAGAGTCAAGAGCAGAGCGGCAATAGACCACGGCCCGATTTTTTCAACCGCTGTCTCGAAAGCCTCCTGGCCGCGTCGCAGCAAGTAACGTCGCCATAGCTGGGCGAGGATAACGGGTATCACGATATACAGCACGACCGACGTAACCAGCGTGTCCCACGGTACGATGATGGCAGACAGTCCCAGCAGCAGGCCGACCAATGGTGCAAAGGCGAACACCATGATGGTGTCGTTCAGCGCGACTTGCGACAACGTGAACATCGGATCGCCATTCGACAGGCGGCTCCATACAAATACCATCGCGGTGCACGGTGCAGCGGCCAGAAGAATGAGACCGGCAATGTAGCTGTCAATCTGATCGGCAGGCAGTAGCGGCGCGAACCAATGACGAATGAATAGCCAGCCCAGCAGCGCCATCGAGAAAGGCTTCACCAGCCAGTTGATGAACAAGGTCACGCCGATACCGCGTATATGCTGACGCACTTGATGCAATGCGCTGAAATCCACTTTCAGCAGCATCGGAATGATCATAATCCAGATCAGCAAGCCCACCGGAAGGTTGACCTGTGCTACTTCCAGAAGGCCGATGAATTGAAAAACGCCGGGCATGAACTGACCGAGCGCAACGCCTGTGACGATGCATAGGAAGACCCACAGGCTCAAATAGCGTTCAAACACATTCATCGGTCGATACCGTCAGGCCTGTTGAGGTGGGCAAACGGTCTGGCTGATCGGCGTACAAGGGTTGCCACCGCAGCAGTTCTCGGTCAGATACGACAGCAAGCTGTTCATGCCATCAATCTGCGCGGAATAAATAACGAAACGTCCCTCATGACGCGAAGTGATCAGTCCAGCGTGTACCAGTTCTTTGGTATGAAAGCTAAGCGAGGATGGCGCAATACCTAGCTGATCGGCAAGCTGTCCCGCAGGTAAACCTGCCGGGCCGGTTTGCACGAGTGTCCGAAAAATCGCCAGTCGGCTTTCCTGTGCGAGTGCCGCGAGTGCCTTAACAGCAGCTGATGCATCCATGCTATTCATTCTTCCAAAAATGGAGGCTTCTCAGCCGATGGCTGGGTCAATCCGATATCTCTCACTTGCTTTTGTAATGCGAGACGATCGAGCTTGTCCATAGGTAGGCTGAGGAAAATTCCAATGCGATTTGAAATTTGATACATAGCCTTTTGAAATTCACGTCGGATGGTTTCCTCGCTGCCTGTCGCTTTGACCGGATCTTCAAAGCCCCAGTGTGCTGTCATCGGCTGGCCGGGCCATACCGGGCAAACTTCGCCGGCGGCCTGATCGCAAACCGTAATCACAAAATGCATATGGGGCGCTTCGGCTTGGGCGAATTCATCCCAGCTTTTGCTGCGCAGATTATCTGTAGGGAAGTGGGATTTTTCCAGGCAGCTCAAGGTCATCGGGTGAATTGCTCCGCGTGGCTGACTGCCGGCGCTGTAGGCATTAAAACGGTCGCCACCCACTTTAGTCAATATAGACTCGGCGAACACGCTTCTCGCTGAATTGCCGGTGCATAAAAACAGGACATTGAATTGTTTGGTTTCCATCAGTTTTCCCCAGACATTGCGTGGCAGGTAACGGCTCCCTCGAAACAAAAAAATCACATTGGTTGAACCGTCAGACGCGTGTATTATTTCATCATTTCCATAATTGTCAAAGTGTTGTAATCATCCTGGCTCAGGCAGCGCTGATGGGCTTGGCGATATCAGATCGAGCACACCTCACGGGGTCCGTCTTTGTATATTGCAAATTAATTAATGGAGGTTGTCTTGAAAGTAGGTATTAACGGTATGGGCCGCATCGGCCGTCTTGCATTGCGCGCAGCGATGGGAGCCGCTGACAGGCAGTCAGATGATCCCTATGCCGCCAATCGTCTTGAGGTAGCGCATGTCAACGAAATCAAGGGCGGTATTCAGGCCACCGCGCATCTGTTGGAGTTCGATTCCGTGCAGGGACGTTGGCGCGCCGGGATCGCCGTTGAAGGCGATGAAGCCATTCGGATTAACGGTCAACGCGTCGGTTTCTCTGCCCATCCCAAGCCAGCGGATATTCCCTGGGATGCGTTAGGTATCGAAGTCGTTTTGGATTGCACAGGCAAATTCCTCACACCCGAATCGCTGCAAGGACACTTTGACCGCGGTGCCAAACGCGTGATCGTGGCAGCACCGGTTAAATTTGATTCAGTGCTAAATGTCGTTTTTGGAATCAATCACGATCTGTACGACCCGGCCAAACATCCAATTGTGACTGCCGCCTCATGTACGACGAATTGTCTCGCACCTGTGGTCAAAGTCGTGCACGAAGCCATCGGTATACGTCATGGTCAGATCACGACCATTCATGACCCGACCAACACCAATGTGGTCACTGATGCTTCTCACAAAGACCTACGTCGTGCGCGCAGCGCAATGCTGAGTCTGCAACCAACGACGACGGGTAGTGCAACTGCAATCGCGCTGATTTATCCTGAGCTCAAAGGCAAGCTCAATGGCCACGCCGTACGTGCGCCCGTGCTTAATGCTTCGCTGACGGATTGCGTGTTTGAGCTGCAGCGGCCCACCACCGCAGAAGAAATAAATGATTTATTTGCTCAAGCCGCCCGAGGCTCTCTGGCCGGCATACTCGGTTATGAAACTCGGCCACTGGTCAGTGCCGACTATGCGCGCGATACCCGCAGCGCCATAGTGGATGCACTGTCCACCATGGTGACGGACGGTACGATGCTCAAGGTCTATGCATGGTACGACAATGAGATGGGATATTCATGCCGTATGGTGGATCTCGCCTGCCATATGCAAAAGATCGGAATCTGAGTCATGAGCTCCTCCAACACAGGTTTACGAAATTATCTGATTGTCACTTCAGCCTACTGGAGCTTTACGCTGACCGATGGGGCACTGCGTATGCTGGTGCTGATGCATTTTTTCCGTCTTGGCTATTCCCCGTTCACACTCGCATTTTTGTTTTTGTTGTATGAGGCCGCTGGGGTGGCGGCTAATCTGGTTGGGGGCTGGCTGGCCACACGGTTTGGTATTGCGCGCATGCTCGCTGTTGGCCTGTCGACGCAAATCCTTGGATTTTTACTTTTGTCCGCGATCTCACCGGACTGGACAGCAGCACTGTCGGTCGCATGGGTGGTGATGGCGCAGGGCGTTTGCGGGATTGCCAAAGATCTGACCAAGACTGCGAGCAAATCGGCGATCAAGGCCACGGCTGGCGACGCCTCGGGTCAGTTGTTTCGTTGGGTGGCGTGGTTCACGGGCAGTAAAAATGCGATGAAAGGCGTGGGATTTTTTCTAGGGGGTTTGTTACTGGATGGCCTAGGATTCTCCGCATCGTTATGGCTGATGGCGGGCGTGCTGACAATTGTTTTGATCGCTGTTTTACTGTCACTGCCACGGATGATGGGCAAGGCAAAAGCATCTAAAACATTTCGCGAACTGTTCGGTAAAAGTCGTGCGATTAACTTGCTGGCCGGCGCGCGTGTATTTTTGTTTGGCGCACGTGATGTCTGGTTTGTGGTGGGTGTACCCGTGTTTCTCTATTCACAGGGATGGAATTTCACCATGGTAGGTACATTCATGGCCGCTTGGACGATTGGCTATGGATTGGTTCAGGCCTTCGCCCCAAAACTTGTAAGACGCAGTGACAATGGTCTGACGACCGAAGTGCCCGCTGCGCGCGCCTGGTCTTTTGTATTGGCTTTGATTCCCGTGGCGCTGGCAATGACCGTATGGTTTGCCTTGGAGCCATTGCAATGGCTCATCGTTGGTGGACTAGCCTTGTTTGGCTTTGCCTTTGCCGTCAATTCCTCGGTACATTCCTACCTAATACTGGCTTATGCAGGCTCGGAAAAAGCGGCCGAGGATGTCGGGTTTTACTATGCGGCAAATGCTCTCGGTCGTTTTTTTGGCACGTTATTGTCCGGTGTTCTATATCAATGGGGCGGTTTGCTTTACGCGCTTGCAGGATCAGCCGCAATGCTGTTTGCATGTTGGTTGATTACCTTGAATCTTCCGACCCGTCACGAACTTTCGGGAGTGGCTGCCGGATGAAAATTATGGTTTCTGCGGCAGTGAAACGCTGGTTATGGTTAGCTGCTTATCAGAACTCAGGTGCTGCTGTGTCGGCGCAAGGCCCAAGCATTTTTAGCACTATCTCCGAGACCCACTACCTATCTTGCTTGATCGTGGGCAAGGTGACGTGATTGCCGGCAAATCGGTGCGAGTTTTCTACTCTCGCGAATGAGCTTGCTATCGTGAGGCAGCTCCTGCATAGCCAATATCTCACTTAGCGTTACAAAAAAAAAGCCCGCCGAAGCGGGCTAAAAACACTTGGAGATGTTTAAATCGGTATTACCAGATCGCCTTGCCGCTAGGATCCTTGAGTTGTGCTTTCCACAAGTCGGTAACCAGCTTCTGGGTGCTTGGGGGCATTGGAACGTAATCCAGTTCGGTAGCCATGCCAGCGCCGTTCTTGTACGCCCAGTCAAAGAATTTCAGTACTGCGCGACCAGTCAGAGCGTCGGGCTGTGCTTTGTGCATGATGATGAACGATGCACCTGTCGCTGGCCAGCTGTTCTTGCCTGGCTGGTTGGTCAGGACCACTGCCATGCCGGGCGTATTGGCCCAGTCACCATTGGCTGCAGCGGCCTTGAAGGTCTCGTCATCGGGCTGAACAAATTCACCATCGCGGTTCTTCAATTGCGCATAGGTGATCTTGTTCTTTTTCGCGAAAGCATACTCAACATAACCAAAGGAGCCTTTGATACGCTGAACATTGGCTGCAACGCCTTCATTGCCTTTGCCGCCTACACCGGTTGGCCACTTGACCGCAGTGTTAGCGCCAACAACGGATTTGAACTCTGCATTCGACTTGGACAAGTAGTCCGTCCAGAGGAAAGTCGTGCCCGAGCTGTCAGCGCGGTGAACAACTGTGATCGCCAAAGCAGGCATCTTCAGGTCAGGGTTCAGCGCCACGATCGCTGGATCGTTCCACTTGCTGATCTTGCCCAGGTGAATGCCCGAAATGATGTCGGCGGTGAGTTTCATCTGACCAGGTTCGACGCCATCAATGTTCATAACAGGCACCACACCGCCGATGATGGCTGGGAACTGGATCAAACCTTCTTTTTCAAGTTCTTCGAGTGGCAGAGGCCTGTCGGAAGCACCAAAGTCAACAGTCTTGGCTTTGATTTGCTTGACGCCACCACCGGAACCGATGGACTGATAGTTCAGACCAATGCCTGTCGCGGCTTTGTAGGCTTCAGCCCACTTGGAGTAGATTGGGAACGGAAAAGTAGCGCCAGCTCCGGTAATATCAGCAGCATGTACAGACATGGCCATCACAAGACCTGCCGCTGCTCCGACGACGCCTTTAATAAATTGCAACTTACGCATGAAGACTCCTCGCTTTTTTTGGGGTGGGGACAAAACAACTTGACGGACTATAAAGGTCCTTTGTGTCAGCTGCATGACAGGAAGCTTCCAATAAGTTAACAATTCCGTCATCAAACAGTCATACGGCCTGCCTACACTAAAGCTCATGAATTCCACCAGAAAAGTCAGACCAGCCAGCGTCGCCAGTGAGAGCGACGAGGCCGCGGCCAATGCGACGGCGGGCTCGCTCCTGAATCGGGAGCTTTCCATGCTCGCATTCAACCGCCGCGTTCTGGCTCAGGCCGAGGATCCTAGTATTCCATTGCTGGAGCGGCTGAAGTATCTGTGTATCGTCAGTAGCAATCTGGACGAATTCTTTGAAGTGCGCATTGCCAGTCTGATTGCACGGGTACGCGATGATCATGAGATAACGCAACCGGTGTCGCTACCTGGCTTGGCCGAGGTCACGGCCTCTTGCCAGGCGCTGGTGGTACAACAGTATGCGGTGCTGAATGAACAGATTCTCCCCGCCTTGGCCACCGAGGGTATCCATTTGCTTCGGCACGTCGATCGTGATGAAGCGCAAAGACATTGGGTGCGGGATTTTTTCGAGAAGGAAGTGCGCCCGATACTGACGCCCATTGTGCTGGATCCGGCGCACCCGTTTCCTCAGATCGTTAACAAAAGTTTGAATTTCATCGTCGAGCTGGCCGGTAAGGATGCTTTCGGACGGGGCACGTCGATTGCCGTCATCAAGGCGCCGCGTGTTTTATCGCGGGTCATCAAACTACCGTCCAGCGGTGCTAGTGATTCGGATGCCTACTGCTTGCTGTCGTCGGTGATACATGCACATATTGCAGACATGTTCCCGGGGCGCGAAGTGATGGGGTTTTCTCAATTCCGCGTCACGCGCGACAGTGATCTGTGGGTGGATGAGGAAGAAGTCAAAAATTTGCGTCAGGCGCTCAAGGGGGAGTTGCAGACGCGGCATTTTGGCTTCGCTGTTCGTCTCGAGGTCGCGCAGAACTGTCCAGATCATCTCGCTGATTTTTTGTTGGAACAGTTTGTAATTTCGCCCGAGTTTCTCTACCGCGTCGATGGGCCAGTCAATATGGTCCGGCTCAACGAATTGATTGATTACGCATCCAGTCCAGCGCTCCGGTTTACCCCGTTTTCACCATCACTTTCCGTCCCTCTCGCTGAGAGTAATGATCTGTTTGCCATGATCGCGGAAAACGATATTTTGCTGCATCATCCATTTGAATCTTTTCAGCCTGTCATCGAGTTTATTCGTTCTGCGGCAGAAGATCCGAATGTGGTCGCCATCAAGCAAACGATTTATCGTACCGGCATGAACTCCGCGTTGATGGAGGCGTTAATCGCAGCAGCCCGTAACGGAAAAGAAGTCACAGTCATTGTTGAACTCATGGCACGCTTTGATGAAGAGGCCAATATCAACTGGGCTGATAAATTAGAAAAAGTCGGTGCGCAAGTCGTCTACGGCATTGTCGGCCTCAAAACCCATGCAAAGATGGCGCTGGTGATACGTCGTGAAGAAGGAAAGCTACGCCTCTATGCACATCTGGGTACCGGAAACTATCATCCAACAACGACTAAGTTTTACACTGACTTTGGTTTGCTGACAGCCAATTCAGCAATGGCGCGTGATGTCAATGAAGTGTTCATCAATCTCACCAGCCTGACACGCCCGAAACGCCTGACACATTTATGGGTTGCTCCTTTTGATTTGAATAAAGAGTTAATCAAGGCGATTCAGAGAGAAGCGCAGATCGCTAGCGAGGGTCGTAGCGCTCACATTATTGCGAAGATGAATGCGTTGCAAGATGCCTCGATTATTCAGGCGCTCTACGAGGCATCTCGTGCTGGCGTAAAAATTGATCTGATCGTGCGTGGTGCTTGCGTGTTGCGTCCGGGTGTTGAAGGCTTGTCCGACAATATTCGGGTGCAATCGATTGTGGGAAGGTTCCTCGAGCACAGCCGTATTTTCTGCTTCCATAATGAAGGCGAAGATGATTTGTATCTAGCTAGTGCGGATTGGATGAACCGTAACCTGTTCCGCCGGATCGAAGTGGCGTTTCCTGTGCTCGACAAAACCCTTAAAGAGCGTGTGATGCAGGAGGGTTTGATGCCTTACTTGAAAGACAATCGGAACTCTTGGGAACTTGACGCCGATGGTAACTATCATCGCCGACGTCCACAATCGGATCAGGCGGGTTTCAGTGCGCAGGAATTTCTAATGCAGACATTAGGCCGTTGATGGACATTATTCTCTGGCGACATGCACAAGCCGAAGTGGGCGAGCCTGACGAGGGACGTGAACTAACGCCCCACGGCCGCAAGCAAGCCGCGCGCATGGGTGCGTGGCTGGATCGCAGTTTGCCAGATGGTTGTCGCATTTTGTGCAGCCCTACGATGCGGACGCAGCAAACTGCTGATGCGCTCGGTCGCAAGTACAAAATCGTTGATGCGATCGGACCTCAAGCCAGCGCGACCGAGGTACTTGATGCAACAGGTTGGCCAGCAAGTCGTCGCCCGGTCATGGTGATCGGGCATCAGCCTTGGTTGGGCGAATTGGCTTCCTTGTTGCTGACGGGCGAGGAGCAGAGCTGGACGATCAGAAAATCCAATGCCTGGTGGATCGCCAGTCGTGAGCGTGTTGATGGGAATGAGATATTTCTTAAGGCGGTGCTTGCGCCGGAATTTTTCATTGATTGAATAATCCTTAGCTGCCGGCGGGAACACTTCCGTGCGCACAAAAAGACGCTGGATCCCGGCTTTCGCTGGGATGACAGTGGGAGTTTTACTGTCGCCTTAAACACTTCGGTCGACTAAAGCACTTCTGTTACCTTAACCACTACCGTCATCCCGGCGAAAGCCGGGATCCAGTGTCTTTCGCCGTGTACCTAAAAAATTCTTGCTTGTGAAATGAATGATTTACAAAATAAATAAAAAAATTCTCACTTCATTCACATTACTCAGGAATAATCTCTAATCCCGCTCATTGATACGATTGCCAAAGCAAGAAAAACCCCAACGGCGTAAAAATCCAGTATTCAATCGGTGCGCCAGCAACCCAGTTCTTATGCCACCCCGCATGGGTTTTGGCAAAGCGTCGTAAGCCAAAATCCGGATTCAGAACGAACCATAAAAAATCTTCAGTCACCCAGAACAACATGATAGCGCCGAGTACGCGCTGCTCCAGTGCCCAGCTGTACTCGCCACCGAATATCAGTGGAAAATGAAAGAAAAGCGCCACCAGCGAAAATGCCCAGGCGTGATATCCCGTCATCGCGCGACCACCCCAAAATATATCCAACAACCAGTGGTGTTCGATACGCCAGGTCGGCAGATTGGCTGCCCAACCGGAACTACCTTCAATCGCAATTTCTAGTTTCGCGAAAAAAAATCCGAGGATCAGTACAAACAGAACTGTGCTGATGAAAGGTATCAGTACCTCAATGGGCGCATTCATGCGACGTGTCCAAGCACCTGCTGGGCCGCTTGTGGTTTACCCAATGCCATCGCACGCTGTCGCATAGAGGCCAAACGTTCCGGATCCGAGAGTAGCTTTTGCAGACGGAATTGCAGAGTCAGCGGATCATCTGCGCGTTGGGCCACGCCTTCTTGCATCAGGAAAGCGGCATTGCGTTCTTCTTGTCCCGGTATCGGATTGACCAGCAACATTGGCAAGCCACAAACGAGGCACTCTGAGGTACTCAGGCCGCCGGGCTTCGTGATGGCGAGATCGGCAGCCATCATTAGGCTCGCAACGTCTTCGGTGAAGCCGATGACGCGCAGGCGGTCCGGATATTCACGCTCCACGCTCGCTAGCACTTGGCGTAGCGCAGCGTTCTTGCCGGTCATGACGATCACTTGTAGCTGCGGCTGTGTCTTGAGTAGTTCAGTGATCCAGACCGGATCCATACCGATGCCTGCGCCACCACCCATCAGCAGTACAGTGGGGCGGGCCGGATTCAATGCCAGTCTTGCGGCAGCTTCGGGTCGATCGGGACGGGTGTTGAACACGGGCATGACAGGGATGCCGCTCACCACAATATCTTTGTGAGGTACACCCTGACGATGCAAACGGAATGCCAATTCTTCGTTCGCGACGAAATAGCCCGTGATGCCGGGGTGTAGCCACATCTGGTGCAGGTCAAAGTCGGTCACTTGTACCCAGACCTCACAATCAAGACGTTTCTCATTGATCGCGGTTGCCAGTACCTCAGCAGGCAGAAAGTGCGTACAAATGATCGCGTCAGGCTTGAAGCGATCAATCTCGCTGAAAAGACGCTGTGCGCATAGACGCTGTACCCCTCGGCGCAATCGTCCGCTGAGGCTGTTACCTGGCTCACAATCGGTTTTGCGGTAGAGCCAGCCCCAGGCTTCCGGCAGACCGCTCGCGATCTTCATGTACAAATCGCTGTACAACCTGCGAAACAGGGTGGGTACGATCTGCATCATGTCGATGTGCTGGAGACGTAAGTCCGGAAAATCAGGCCATGCATGAGCAGCGATCGCTTGTGCCGCTCGTACATGGCCATTCCCCGCCGATACCGATACCAGCAATACCCGACGCTGGTTGTTGGTGGCGTGATGCAGAGGATGCACCGGGCAGGGAAAGTGTGATTCGCCGACAACTGGCAGCGGTTGGATTGCTGCTGTCATGCGGGCACCGCGTAGGCATCTTCGGTGGTGCGCAGAAATTGCGATTGCTCCCAGCGCAGCATCACCTCATGCCAGTCGATCAGGCGTAGCTCACCATCCGCTTCCTCCACCAGCGCAGATAGACTCTCGACCCAGTCACCATCATTGCAGTAAAGGATGCCGTCGATCTCGCGAATTTCAGCCTTGTGTATGTGGCCGCAGATAACGCCGTCAACACCTTGCTTCTTTGCTTCTTCAGCGAGCGCTGTTTCGAAGGAGGTGATGTAGCTCACGGCATTTTTGACTTTGAGCTTGAGATATTGCGAAAGAGACCAGTAGGGCAGGCCAGAGCGTGCGCGCCAAGCGTTGTAGTACTGGTTGAATTTCAGGATCATGGTGTAGAGCGAGTCGCCGACATAGGCGAGCCACTTAGCGCAGGCGATGACACCGTCGAATCGGTCGCCATGCAGTACCAGCATGCGCTTGCCATTGGCGCAGGTATGGATTAACTCATCGCGGATCTTGATGCCACCAAAATCCAGTCCGATGAATTGACGTATCGCTTCATCGTGATTACCTGGAACGAAAATTACCTTCGTTCCTTTTTTGGCTTTTTTCAGCACCAGCTGCACTACGTCATTATGTGTTTGATGCCAGTACCAGCGTCGTTTCAGCTGCCAGCCATCGACGATATCACCTACAAGATACAAAACTTCTGATTCGGTCGCTTTAAGAAATTCCAGCAGGCGACCTGCCTGACATCCACTGGTACCCAAATGAACGTCGGAAATCCAGATCGTTTTGAAGCGTAAAGGCTTGGGTTTTTTAAGGGGGTTCTTGGGCTTTTTTCCTGCGCTCATGAAGTACTCTCTCGCGTTCACGCGCTCTCCATTTCTTTTAAGTAGTGTCTGGCATAGCGGCTGTCGAGTCGTTCCAGGGGCAGCATCATGAACAGGTCTGCGCTATGAAAATCCGGGTCCCATGCCGGTTCGCCCCCAATCCATGCGCCGCTGCGGAGATAACCTTTAATCAGCGGCGGCAGTGTGGCTTTGTTTGTGAGTGGCTCTTCGTGCAAAGGGAAGGGCAGTCGAGGAGTAACCCGGTATTCGGGTGGTGCAAGATGGTCGCTGGCGAGTTGTCTGTAGATACTGTTGATCGTGTTGCCGCCATCGGCCAGACTGACACTCGCGCAACCGATCAGATAATCAGCTTTTTCCCTGCGCATGCAGGCGGCCAGGCCAGCCCAGAGCATCATGATCACACCACCGCTGCGGTAATCTGGATGAATGCAGGCACGGCCTGCCTCGAGAATACGTGGGCGCAGATGTTCGAGTCGCCCCAGATCAAATTCGCTTTCGGAGTAGAAGCTTCGTGTGTGCTGCAGACCGCGCTGTCCCAGTACGCGGTAAGTGCCGACGACCTTCAGGGTGTGGGTATCGCGGACGATCAGATGATCGCAGTACTCGTCGAACTCATCTTTTTCGAGTCCTTCGTGATTTTCCAGCGCTTCGAGACCCATGGCCTCGACAAAGACTTTGTAGCGCAGACGTTGAACTTCACGAACTTCCTCAGAGGTGCTGGCCAGACTCAAGGAGAGCTTGGGAAAGTTCGGGGTTGAATCCGTACCGACGGTCATCAGTCGCATCGTTCTTCCTCATTGTTGTAATGAAGAGATCGTAGCGACTTATTAATGCAAGACAATGACGGTTAGATTGCAGTTCGATGACAAGTGCAATCGTTAAATGAGATCAGCGCCGATAAGTCCGCCATCTTTGCGTGTGATGACGATGGTGGCAGATCGCGGTCGCGCCGCGCCACCGTCGGGCCAATGACTCAGATAGCTCGCCGGATTAGCGATACTGAAGTCTTTGCCGTTAGTGGTTTCGCCCGGATGCTGGATGTTAATGAACAGCGCACGTCCGTCAGGCGATTCAGCCAGGCCTGTAATTTCGCAATCGACAGGCCCCACCAGAAAACGGCGCAATGAGGATGCCTCTGCTGGTTTACCGATATGCGTTGTCATCGAACGTTCTTTGTCTTCTTCGCGATTGACGATGCTGCGCGTACCACCGTCACCGACCTTACCGGGGATGGCCGCCAGCAGCATGCAGTTGCTGGCATCGCGATACGCATGATCATCCGTCTCTATCCAAAGCAAACCACTACGCGCAAACCATAACCCGTCCGGGCTAGAGAAGTCATTGTCGGCGGTTAGTCCGGACAGATTGATATTCTGGGGATCTGCGCTCGAGCGTGCCGCAAACAGAAACACATCCCACTGAAATTTTGTTGCAGCGACCCGGCCCTCGTTCTCGGCCCAGCGGATAATGTGGCCATTGACGTTGCCCTTGCCATTCCCTTTGCCTCTGCTTTTACCCGAGTCGCCCGCATGCGTGTCGTTGTATACGCGCGGATTGGCTGCATCGATCTGATCAAGTGCGCGCGAGGGATTGTAGGTTAGGGTCATGTAGACCTCGCCGTTGCGTGGATTGACAGCGCCCCATTCAGGCCGGTCCATGCGCGTAGCGCCCGCAGCATCGGCGGCCAGACGGGCATGAATCAACACATCGGCCTGATCGCTGAATGCATAGTTGGCGTAATTGGCATCGATGTTATTCAGGCCGAATTTCAGCTCCAGCCAGTCGCCCGTGCCGTCAGCATTGAAACGTGCAGCGTAGAGCTTGCCTTCATTAAGATACTTGTCGCCAGCAGCGAGGCCACGCTTGGCATCACTGGGATCCCATACGGCGTTGGAGACGTATTTGTAAATGTATTCATTGCGCGCATCGCAGCCCATGTACCAGACCAGAGGCTGCCCTGGGATTACTGGGCCGGGCCACGCACCCTCATGCGCGAAACGACCTAATGCCGTTCGCTTTTTTGGGCTGACGCTCGGCGAAAAAGGGTCAATTTCAACGACCCAGCCAAAGGTATTGGCGGCGTTACGGAAATCATCACTGCCGTTGTTTGATGTGCCGGTAACAGCGTTATGCCAGCGACCGAATCGCTGATCTGCTGTATCGGGTTGCACGCTGGCCCACAAATGCTTTCCCTTACCCTCAATGCCATACCGACGCAAGGCAGTCAGTTCTTTGGCGCTGCGTTTTGCATTGTCGGATTCACCACGCTTGAAAAATCCCGCCCAGTTTTCCTCGCAGGTGAGGTAGGTACCCCAGGGCGTATGGCCATTCGCGCAATTGGCGATCGTGCCGCGGGTGCGGGTACCTGTGATTGAATACTTCGTGATCAGTTGCGGACTGCGCGCTGCCGGGCCCGTGAGCTCCATGTCAGTGAAAGGCGTAATGCGGCGGTTCAGTGTCGAATCCTGCTGTGTGACGTAGCTGCCCTGATGTCGGCGCACTTCGACGATCGATACGCCATGTGCCAACATCTCTTTCATGACCTCTTCTTCCGAAATGCGCTTGCCGTCGGCAACGGTCTCACCCTGCGGATGTAGAAATGTGGCGGTGATCGCCTCATTATTAATGCAAAGCAGACCACGTTCTGAGCGCTGCGCATCCCAGCGGGCAGTGTTGTTCATGCCAAAGAAGTGCATGCCATCATGATGATCACCCACACGTCGGGTAAAGCTGCTGGCTTCATCGCTGCCATCGTTGGCATAAGCCGGAAGATCGGCTGACAGCGGATCACCCGTAGCTAACAGCACCTGCCATTGATAGCCATTGGCGATCGTGATTTTGTCATCAAGACTTTTGGGTATTGCCTGGAAATTGAGTTTCAGTGCGCGCGTCGCTGCCTGAACATCGCCGCTGGCTGACAGGCTCAGACTGCCACCCAGATAAGTCGTGGCTGCCGTTGCAAGACTACCCTTGAGCAGGTTGCGACGGGACAGGCGCGCCGTGAGCACGCTGTCGAAGTCGGGCGATGCCGCAGTATCTTCCGCGACAGGTGCAGCGGTGGACGAAAGATCACGCACTTGATACCTCCTGATAAAAATACATTTTTTACAATTTGATCACAAATCTGTGAATCCCTCATGACAAGCGAATGTCACTCCCTTATCAATCGCTCATCAAGTGCTCAACAAGGGCTCATCAAGCGTTTGATGAATGCTTGATGAATGCTTGTCACCGTCATTAAATATTTGGCCGATAAGCTGAATCGAAGAGACTTGGGTGTTTCCGGGTCAGAGCAGTGCTCCACCGCGGGTCGTCGCACTGTCTTCGAGAGCGAGTATTTTGCCTATGAATGCCACAGACATGTTGACAGATTGGCCGCAGCGCCAGCCTTCGGGTTACGCCGACTGGCTATCGCCGTATCTTGTCGAGTGCGGTTCTTTATGGCAGCGAGAAGCTTTGCCACAAAACACGGTGCTGTTATTGGTGGCCGGAGCCGATTACGCCGGTAATTTGGTGCTTTCGCAGCTCAGATCGAAACAGGCATTATCGACGGTATTGACTGATTCAAAGGTCACAATGGCCTATGCAGACCGCAGTGTCGTGCAAGAGAGTATTCATTTCGTTTACGACTCTCTGAGTCTGGAGTTCACGCCCCCTGAGATTGATCAGCTCACTACAACAATGCACCCACTGTTGGTCTTTGCTGACACTGAGGTGTTTTTACTTGATGGCGCGCAGAACTGTCCTGTGTTTTTGTAAGTGAACAGTAAAGGCCGCGTCATATGCTGGATTTTTTGTGCCAAGTTACGCGCTAGCGTATCTGCGCTGTTACTGTACTTTCCGGTGCTAGTGTTGGCGGGCGTGGCTGAGGTCAGCGTAGGACGTTTCGATACTGAGCTGACCACCTTGCCCACGGCGTGGCAAGTGATTCAGCTAGAAAAAAATGTATCCCCAACGCAGTACCGTCCTTTGTACTGGGATGGTGTGCATGCGATTGAATCACAAGCCAATCGAAGTATGGCCTTGCTGGGTCGAAAAGTGGATGTGGATCTGACTGCGACGCCTGTGCTGTGCTGGCGCTGGCGCGCCGAGGACGTCTTGAAAAAAGCCGACATGAAACGCCGTCAGGGCGATGACTATGCTGCGCGCGTCTATATTGCGTTCGCATTACCTGCGGATGCACTAAGTTTTACGGACAAGGCGGCGTTGTCCGTTGCACGCGCGCTTTTTGGCGATCGTGTACCCGACGCGGCGATTAATTATGTGTGGGATAACCGGCATCCCGTCGATACCCGCATGTCCAACGCCTATACCGATCGAGCGCAGATGATTGTTCGTCGAGCCGGTCATGCCGATGTTGGTCGCTGGGTGACCGAGCGTGTCGATGTCAGAGATGATGTGATTCGCGCTTTTGGCAGTGACAAAGCAAGGCCCATCCTGCTAGCCATTGCCTCTGATACGGACAACACGGGCGAGAAAGTACGTGCCGGCTTTGCCGATCTGCATTTCGTTGGAAAGAACGACGCCTGTAATTTCTGACCTACGGAAGCGAGTTTCAGTTGAGGCGACAATCATGCATTTCTAATGCATTCCTGATGCATCTCTGATGCAACAAACCACCGCGCTGAGTTCACACCAAGGGGCGCACCAGAAAATCGATACCTACTTCTTCCCAGTTGGCTTGCTCTTTGCCCAGCCAGTACGCCAGCGTCGGGTGCGTGGACAACGTGCCCTTGGGTAGTTCGAGATCAATGCGCTGACGCATCCGCAGCTTGATGTCTTGTTCTGCAGGGTTGATGCGCGCGTGCATGAAGATAATGCCTAGTCTCAGCGCCAGAATAGCCTTGGCAAGATCGGGATCGGCAAGCGTCTCGCTGACTTTGCGCAGGTTGCCTTTGTGGGCCAGTACCAGTGTGCTAAGCACCTCTTGTTCATGTTGGGTAAATCCGGGCAGGTCAGCATGCAGCGCAAGATAGGCGCCGTGTTTGTGGAAACCAGTGTGGGACACCACCATACCCACCTCGTGAATCTGCGCCGCCCAACTCACCATGCGGGTGAGTTCTTCATCTGCGGGATTAAGCTGCGCATACAGCGTTCGCGCATTGGACTTTGCGGCTGCTGAGCGCTGTTCGTCTGCTCCGTGGCGGCGGAAGAAGCGCTTGATGGACTCACGGCGCCGATCTTTGCTGCGGGACCGCAGATGCAGGTCCCACAAAACACCCATGCGCAAACCAGCCTCGATAGGCCACAATTGTTTGAGACCGAGTTCTTCAGACAAGCCAATCAGCACTGGCAGTCCACCCAGAATCACGCTGATGCGCTCGGGCTTGATACCCACCAGATCAATGCTGTCCTGACGCCCGCAGGCGATCAGCCAGTCTTTGAGCACGCGCATATTTTTTAGGGACAGCGTGTAATCCCCGATCGCGTTCTTCTCGATTACATCGGCAATCGTGCGCATCGTGCCGGAGGAGCCGTAGGCGACGTTCCAGAGGCGGGGATGGAAAGGCTTCATCCCATCCTCAAAATAGCTTCGCGCTTTGAGGATTGCTGAGTCGAAGGCGTGCTCGGTAATTTTTTGCCCACCAAAAAAGCGTGAAGCGGTGGAGACCGTGCCAATTCCGAAGGATTCAACCTCTTCGATTTCGCTTCCCTGACCCAGGACCAGCTCGGTGGAACCGCCACCGATGTCGATCACCAGTCGCCGCTCTGATACGTCATCCAACGCGAAGGCCACGCCCATATAGATTAGGCGGCCTTCTTCTTCGCCGGAGATGACTTCGATTGGGTAGCCGATGGCTTTCTCGGCGATTTGCAGGAAGGTGCGGGCATTACGGGCGATGCGCACGGTATTGGTGGCGACAACCCGCACTCGGGTTAGGGGCGTGGCCTGGAGGATTTCGGAAAAGCGGGAGAGGCAGGCTACGGCCGATTGCATCGACGATAACGTCAGATTGCCCCGTTCATCCAGCCCAGCGCCCAGCCGGACCGGCTCGCGCGCGCTATTGACGATGCGAATTTGTTCACCGTCAAAGGCTCCGATGTGGAGTCTGAAGCTGTTCGACCCTAGGTCGATCGCAGCCAGCATATCTTCCAATCCCCTCAGTTAACTTTGCAAAACCAAAAACAATAAGCGCTGGATGTGACCCTTTGATGACAGACTTGTCTGCCAAGAGTTTTGTCGTCAGCGGCAATGTTGTTTTTTGGCACAAGGGTGATTATCGGCCAGTTTGTACCTTCCTGTCATCAAGTTGAAAAAATTGCTGGAAATAATCTCAGGCAGTAATTGAAGTCTGTGGCGCGGTCCGGCTGCGTCTGATGCTTGATTGCGTTTGTCTAATTAATGGAGAAATTGAATGAACAATACCCCCACCGGTCTGATTGCTGCCAAACGTCTGGCCGTCGCTGTCGCCGCGGTCTGCGCTACGCTGGCTGCACCTGCGTTTGCTGACGATGATGTCAAAGTATTGCTTGACCTGATGCTGAAGAAGGGCGTTATTACACAGCAGGACTATGACCAGTTCATGAAAGATAACGCGGATAAGGCTGAGAACAAAGAGTTCAAAACCCAGCGTCTCGACAAGGATGTTAACAAGTCGGTGACATTCATGCAGAAGCGCGCAACGGATGGCGCGGTCAGTGAAAGCGGTTTTGGATTGGTGTCCAATAATGGCGATCACACGATTAACCTGACTGGTCGGGTTCACTTCGATTCAAGAGTTATCAACACAGATCTCAACAAGATCAAGGACCGTGATACCGCTTCTGTGGGTGATAACTTTGAGTTGCGTCGCGCCCGTATTGGTATCAATGGCAGAGTTTTCAAAGACATCAACTATGAAATCGTCGCCAATGCGGTGGGTTCCTCGACAAACACAATCGATACCGCGTGGATGAACTACGGTTTCAATAAAGACGCTCAGGTTCGCGTTGGTCGTTTCAAGCAGCCATTCTCTCTTGAAGAGCTTACAAGCTCAAACAACATAGATTTTATGGAAAGATCTTACGTTAACCAGCTGATTCCAGGGAAGCAGTTGGGCGCAATGATTCACGGTGAACCGCAAAAAGGCTTTACCTACGGCGCATCGCTTTATCAGCAGGGTTTTGACCCAAGCACAAACGAGTCAAATTTGGGTAGCATGGCAGCAGCCCGACTGACCGCCAACTTTGCTGAGCTCAACAACATCAGTGGTCAAGTGATTCACCTAGGTTTTGCTGCGACTGGTGGTAAGTATCAGGTTGTGCCAACTACTAGCGGGAACACCCAAGCTACCGCCAGCACAGATACTCGTGCGACCATCATGGCTTTTAGATCAGAAAACCGTGGCTTGGCAAATAGCTACCGTTCGCAAATTGGCGGAGACAGGGTAACGACGGGCAGCTACAACGCTTCTGCTAACAACGCTGCCAGCGTGACGCAACTGATGGGCGGCCTGGAATTTGCATTGGCTAATGGCCCCTACAAGTTCCAGTCTGAGTATGCTATTACCAATCGCGATGCAACGCATCCTGGCGTTAGCTACGCGTCATCAGAGAGTGCAACTACTCAAACCAATCCGAGGCTAAATGCCAGAGCAAAGACGATGTACGCTGAGGTCATGTACAACGTGACCGGTGAAAGTTGGGCGGATGCCTACAGAACGGGCGCTTTTTCAGCCGTTAGACCAAAATCGAATTTTGTGTACGGAACTGGTGGCGGTGCATGGCAGGTAGGTGTTCGCTACTCTTCTTATGATGCGTCGGATACTGCGGTCGGTAACGGAGGATGGACGCCGGGCTCTCAGTTATCCCGTGTACAAAATTCTGCAAAAGCGAATACGGTTACTTTGGCGGCCAACTGGATCCTGAATCCCAACGCACGTGTGATGTTCAACGTTTCCCAAACCAGATTTGATACCCCTGTTGAGGCATTGGATACGCGGCAAGATTCCAGTACAACCAAAAATGAAACCGTAGTTTCCGTTAGAACTCAGATTAACTTCTGATTATTTCCAATGTAACAAAACGCCCCTTCGGGGGCGTTTTTTATTAGCGTTGCCTGATTCCTATAGTGCATCTAATGAAAGATCACATCCTCCAAAAACTCAGCGCTGATCCCAGTGGCTTGATTTGGGCTTTTTACTTTCATAAATCAGCGCCAGTAAAATCATTATCTCTGTCGGAGGTGTCGGCAATCTCTGACGATATCGCATCCAGAAATGTGGGTGGCTTTGTATGGCTGCATTTCAACCTGAGTCAGGCGAGCACAGAAAAGTGGTTGCGCGAAAACACCCAGCTACCGGTTGAATTTTTTGAGGCCCTGCAACAAGGCTCTCGTTCCACTCGCATCGAGTTGGTCGATGACAGTCTGCTGGCAGTGGTGAACGATGTATTGCATGAGTTTTCTTTCAATCCTCATGACACTTCGACTTTGTGGCTTTCCGTCACACCCCACATGGTCGTTAGTGCCCGTCGCAAGCCACTGAAATCCGTTGATCGATTGCGTCAGGCCGTTGAGTCCGGCGCTCGGATGGAGACGTCGGTTGAATTACTCACGCATCTGCTGCGCGATCAGGCTGATGTACTGATCGGTATCGTCCGCGAAACCGTAACGCGTGTCGATAAAATCGAAGATGATCTGCTCGCCGAGCGTTTGAATACCAAGCGTGCAAACCTGGGTAATTTGCGCCGCGTATTGGTACGCTTGCAGCGCCTAATGGCGCCCGAACCAGCGGCATTGTTTCGATTGCTGCAGCGACCGCCGCAGTGGATTGATGAGCTTGATTTACAAGATCTCCGACAATCGAGCGAGGAGTTCTCCGCAGTACTGGTGGATATGGCCTCGCTGCAGGAGCGTATCAAACTCCTTCAGGAAGAAATCGCTGCGATGGTCAATGAGCGTAATAGCCGTAGCCTGTATACGTTGACGGTCTTTACCGTGATGGCGCTGCCGATCAATATGATTGCCGGTTTGTTTGGAATGAACGTGGCGGGTATTCCGCTGGCTGATCATGCGCATGGTTTCTGGATGATCGTGAGCCTCGTGGCTTGTATGACGGGGATTGCATTTTGGGCGTTGACGCGACAGCGACGTGATCGCTAACTGACGGATCGCGCTCTGCAGGGCGGTCCGTTTAAAATAGGGCAATGTTTAAACTCAGCAAGCCAATTTCGATCAGCCGCGCGTCGCTGCTGCTCCTCCTTGTTCTCGTTCTTTCAGGCTGTCAAACGCCGCCCAAAGCGCCGATCGTATCGACCACGGTGCCTGATGCGCGTGTTGATCTTCCCTCAACATCCGTCACGCCGCCGCCGAGCCCTCCCGTCCCGGTACAGCCTCCGCGCAACATCAAGGTCGCGCTCGTTCTCGGCGGCGGTGCCGCACGTGGCTTCGCGCATATCGGCGTCATCAAGGCGCTGGAGGCACAGGGCATTTATCCGGACATGGTGGTCGGCACCAGCGCCGGTAGTCTGGTAAGCGCGCTCTATGCCGCTGGCAATAATGGCTTCGCGCTGCAAAAACTGGCGATGAAAATGGATGAGGCCGCGATTTCCGACTGGTCTGTGCCCTTATTTTCACAAAGTTCGGGCGTCATCAAAGGTGAGGATGTGCAGCTGTATGTGAATCGTGCGGTTAATAATCAGCCAATTGAAAAACTGAAAATCCCTTTCGGTGCGGTGGCAACGGATTTGCACACGGGGCAGGCGATTCTGTTTAGGCGCGGCAATACCGGCGCTGCCGTGCGCGCGTCTTCGGAGGTGCCAGGTGTTTTTCAGCCGATGAAAATCGGCGGCGCGACGTATGTCGACGGCGGTCTGGTGTCGCCGGTGCCGGTGAGTTTTGCGCGCAAGATGGGTGCGGATTTTGTTATTGCAGTAAACATTTCGGTAGAGCCTGATACGCAGCCTGCCTCGGGTACGCTGGAGGTTTTATTGCAAACCTTTGCAATCATGGGGCAGAGTTTGAATCAATATGAGTTGCGAGACGCGGATGTTGTGATTCGCCCCGAATTGGCGACGATGAAGGGGAGTGATTTTCAGCAGCGGAATGTTGCGATTATGGCGGGCGAGCGGGCGACGCCGGCGTTTATGGGGGAAATTAAACAGCGGTTGAAGGCTAAACGCGAGCGGCCTTAAACCTATGGTGATTTTTGACGATTGGCCGGGAGATGTTTGAGTAGTTTTTTACTCAATATAAATGTGATCTGGAGTTAAGTCGGCTTGATAGCGTTCATATATCTTTATGTAAGCTGCTTCGATGTGCTTGGTGAAGTGCTCTGTATCAAATAGCGCAGTCGTCAGCCTATTGCGCTCTAACTTATCTTTGATAGCTTTGAGTTTTTCTGGATTCGTAGCTAACTCAACTGCTGTAGATTCATATTGCTCTTGCGTAGTCGTAATCAGCTCAGGTAGTTCAATAGCGTTGAGTAAGCTCGCCGCCACCCGACTAGCAAAGCTTTCACCCATGCAAGTCAGAACGGGCAACCCCGCCCATAATGCATCACTGGCAGTTGTGTGGGCGTTGTATGGGAACGTATCCATGAATAAGTCTGCCACTCTATGTCGTGCCAAATGCTCCGGGAGCTTCATCCTCTGTGCGAATATCAATCTGTCAGGGTTAAGTCCTCTAGCTTGTGCCTCTTTGCGTAAGTTTGCTTTAGCGATTGGATTGTCTTCTAGCAACCAAAGCACGCTGCCCTCAACAGCTTCCAGAATTTTGATCCACCCATTAAATGTTTGAGGTGTGATTTTAAAATTATTATTAAAGCAGCAAAACACAAAGCCTTCGTTAGGCAAGCCCATCTCTTCTTTTGAAAAAATTTTGTCTGCTACCTTGCGCTTTCTGTCGTTTACCTGGTAACTATTGGGTAAGTATATGATTTTTTCTGCATAGTGTTGTTGGCTGTCGCTAGGTATAAGCGTTTTGTCCGCGACAATATAGTCTATGTGCTCTGCCGCCAGAGTCCCTGGATAACCAATATAGTTAACTTGTATTGGCGCAGCGCGGAACGAAAAAATTCCGTTCCTGTCATCCTGAGTAAATCCTTTTAAGTCAACAGCAATTTCAATGCCCATTTTTCGAGACAGTAGTGCTATCTCTTTGTCACTTTTAAGCCGAACATCAAGGAATTGATCAAAAGCTTTGGTAAGTCTTGAGCGCATTTCGTCTTTTGAATCGGGGCCGAAAGAAAATGCAATGATTTCAAAACTAGTGCGATTATGTTTTTCAAATAGCTCAGCCATCAGGTAGGCTGTGGCATGGTTATGAAAATCAGCAGAGTAATAGCCTATACGTATTCTACTTTTGCGACTATGTTTTTGGATTGGTCCAAGAAAGGAATTGAATGGATAGTTGCCATAGATCCATGTTTCGGAACATTTGCGCTGAATTGGTAATGAGTCAGATAAAGCTAGAACCGGAAAACTTGGAGAACATTTTTTTCCTTCCTTGATTCTTGATAATAGATTTTCAAATTCGGCTTGGAAATTTAGCCATTCGCAAATGTGCATTTTTGCAGATAATTGATGACCAAACAAATATTCGTAATCAGGTCTTAACTCGAGCGCTTTATTGTAGCTTCCCAGTGCTTCCTCAAATTCCTTTAGTTCCGCGAGTAAATGTCCGCGATTTGCATGCGCCTCTGCACAATCAGGATTTAAAGCAATAGTTTTCTCAAAGAATTCAAGTGCCTCACGATGGCGGAACAATATTCTACAAGCTTTACCTAAGCTATTGAATGCAGAAAAATTATTTGAGTTAATAGATATTGTTGTTTTTAAATACTCAATCGCTTCTTCAAAATTACCCATTTCTAAATGAAGAAACCCTAAATTATTGATTGCATCATCAGAATTTGGCTGAATTTTAATTACGTATTCAAAGTAAGGGACGGCTTCAATATAGTTATTGGTATCGATCAAGATGTTGCCAATATTAAATATGGCGTCAATGTTTTTTGAATCTAGTTCTAATACTTTATGGTAGTTTAGAAGAGATTCGTTATATTTTTTTTGCTGCTGAAGCGTTGCGGCTAAATTATAATATCCATCGGGATTTTCTGGGTTTAGTTCAATTATGTATTTAAATAAATTTACTGCTTCGTCAAAAATTTTTTGAGAAAAATAAATATCGGCAAGGGTGTGTAGGTATTTTAAATCTTTAGGATTGATGCTTAGTGCGTTTTTTAAATACTTAATTGCGAATTGGTACAACCCCTCTTGATCTGAAATCAATGCCGTGATGTACCATGACTCTGCGTGCCTTTGATCAATCAGTAATATTTCTTCGAGAAGTATTTTTGCCTTCTCAGATTGCTTGTTCTCAAAAAAATTGATTGCCAAGTGAAATTTTTTTTCGACTTGGTTGCTGTGGTTTGAATTTTTGGCACCTTTGATCGTGGCTTTGTGCGGTAATTTATTTTTACTCATTGGTTTGCGGCATTTGAATGAAAATTAAATCACAAGACAACTCGTTGCTGGTTCAATGTATTGATTTTACTTCTCAATTCATACGTGAATAGGTTGGGCGGTTCAGCGTGGTGCGGCTTCGTTTTCCAATACTCGACGCGCGCCGTTGAAGAGCGTCTTCCAGTAAGTCATGTCCATATTCTCTACGCGGACGTTGCGTCCGGCAGAGGGAGCATGCACGAACTCATTGTTGCCGAGATAAATCCCGACGTGGGAGAACGCGCGATTGAGTGTGTTGAAAAAAACCAGATCGCCGGGTTGTAAATCCTGTTTGTCTACAGGTTGACCACGACGGCTCATTTCATTCGAGGTGCGTGGTAAATCGGTGCCGCCAGCTTCCCGAAAAACATAACGGACCAGTCCGCTGCAATCCAAGCCCTGTTCAGGTGAATTACCACCATAGCGGTAGCGTATGCCGACCAGCGATAAGGCTTCAATGGCAATCTGGGCAGCGCGGTCGGTGAAGCTGCTGATTTTTTCGAGTACGGTGGACTGCTCTTGTTCAGGTTCTGCACTGGCGGGCCGTGGAGATACCAATACAACCGCCATCATTGCGAGTGCAAGGGTGGTTCGTAAAGCGTGTCTTAATCGGCAGGGCCAGTTTGTCAAAGCAACCTCAAGGCAAATAAACGTGCGGACTGTAAGCGATGCTTGTGCACTTGTCAAAAGTTGGGCGAAATCGGCAGCATTCCAGCAGATTTTTTGTCATATTACCCAGATAAACTTGTCGTACAATCCAGCCTTTTAAAATTCGAAGGGAAGTAGCACCATGCGCTCAAAACAGGCACTGACACTCGAAGACGTCAAAAAAATCGCGGCCGCCGCCGAGAAAGAAGCGCTGACTCACAAGTGGGCAGTAACGATTGCGATCGTAGATGACGG
>JAIXYM010000153.1 GCA_027490255.1 Oxalobacteraceae bacterium
ACCAATAAAAAACGGGCTTCGCGAAGCGAAACCCGTTATTGATTCTGCGCAGTTCAGCGAGTACGTCTATTTTTCTTCTTTGCGAATTTCTTCCATCATCGCCTGCACCTGCTGTTCGGTCAGGCGGTATTGACGCCGTAGGCGATCCAGCGTGTCCTGTTCAGCATCGGTGACGATGCCGTCGGCCAGTGCCTGACGCAGTTGCTGGCCAAAGGCCGCTTTCTTGCGCGAGAGCTGATTGGAAAATGCCGACGCCACAATACCCGTCATGATCGCAGCCATACACACACCCAAGAAGCCTGTGATCAGCGCGATGATATCGCCTGCTACGGTCAGATTTTCCACGTTGCCGGAGCCTGAGGTGATGGTGATCACCGCCCAGTAGATGCAGTGTGGGATCGAGCCAAAATGCTCTGGCTGGTTGTGGCCTTCCGCAAAATACATCAGCGATGCCGACACGATGGTCGCAATCAGCAGCAGAAAGAGGGCGGAAGTAAATGCTTTCTTCTCCGACGCGACTGCGTGAAAAAGATCCTGCAATGCGGTGTTGTACTTAGAGAGTTTCAGGATACGTAGCAGACGGAGCACACGCAGCACACGCAAATCCAGATACGGGAACAAGAAGTGTAGGTAGAAGGGTGCCGTCGCAAAGAAATCGATCAGGCCAAAGAAACTGAATACGTATTCCTTGCGGCCTTTCCAAGCACCGCCCTGTTCGGGGGTGTAGCGTGCGCCATACGACCAAGTTCTGAGCACATATTCTGCCGAGAAGAACATTACGCTCCAGAACTCGAATTCATGGAAAAAATCTTTATAGGCTTCATGAATCTCATGCACTGAATCCAGAATGACCGCAGCGCAGTTAGTCAGCACCACGATGGTGATCACCCATTCGAGAATTCGGCTGGCATTGTCGTGTGAGGTCCCGTCAAGGATCTCCATGATGCGGCGTTTCATTGCGATTTTCCTGTCGTCGTTTTTCTTATGCTTTTTTCAAGCAAAGTCAGAGCCTGTAAAAACACAGGCCGGCCGATAAAACCGGCCAGCCTGTCTGCTGCTCTGTGCCGTCATCAGGACGGCAGCACGCGTTTAGCCGCCGATTTTGTCGGACACGCGCTTCTGGTTTGCATCTACCTTCTCGCGCAGCGAGATCACCTGATCGCGCAGTTCGTTACCGGCATCCTGCATGTTGTTGAGCTTCTCTTTGAGCGTCTCACCGGTGGAGAAAGTGTCGTCGATAATCTTGCGAGTTTCGACCGAGCTGTTGCGGATGCTGCGAACCAATTCTTCGATTTCATTGGCACGCATCTCGTTACCGTGATGCGAGGCGCTGTCCATCTGCTGCTTGAGCTCGCCGTCGAGCCACTGGCCGTTGGAGTCAGCGATTTCGTCGATGTAGTTGACCATCTCTTCATTGAGTTCGTAGAAGGTCTCACTGACTTCACCCAGCGCCTTAATGGCTTCAGCCATTTTCAGAGCGATGCTCGCCATTTTGCGGTTGATCTTGCTGCGATGGTCGAGGTACTCAACCTTCACCCGGTTGGCCATGGAGAGCTGGAAGGCTTCCTGGTCAGTATTAGTCGGGCTCAGCTGATCAATCATCATCAGACGGTTACGGAACACATCATCAGTGGTGCGCATGATGAGTTCACGGTTACCGCCGGCGTTGACCAGATAGCTCTGCTGGGCGTCAGTGATATTTTCCTCGATCGTGCTTCGCGCGACCTGGATCTGACCTACGTTGAATTGAACAATCGCTTCGATATCGAAAATCGCGCGCTTGTTTTTTGCGATCATATTTTTAATTACATCACTCATGAATATCTCCTGGTTCGAGTGGCTGTTGTATAAGGTTTCGCGAAAGGGGCGTCACGCGCCCACGTGCGACTCTTCCGGCAACGCAATAGGACTGGAGCGAGTAAGGCGATTCACAGTAATCACGCCCTGGCCTTGCTCGTCCATGTTGGCCTCTTCATACAGCATTTTGTAAATGTAGTCGGCCTGGTCGGCTGATACGGTCGCATGCAGAATCTCGGTCTTGGGGATCTCGGGCAGATTGCCTGCCAGAGAAGCACGACCGATAGGGTTGCCGCGAACGCTATAGAAATAGCATTCGTTGATGCCCTTGTGATGCAGCAGCTCCATCAGCTTGGATGCACCGCCTTCATAAAGAATGCAAGTGATCTGACGCGTATAGTCGATGTACGGAATATCCGGTTTATCGTTCTGACTCATGATGTTGTCCTGTCGTCGTTTAGGCGATTAGTCTTTGAGCAGATTCGGCGGGATGTAGGTGGCCGCCTGCAGCAGTGGGGTTACGTAGATGTAACCCATGCCCGGTGTATCCAGCCTGCCCGCGAGGAATATGCGCTCGAAGATGCGATCGGTCTGGTCCTGTGGAACCATGACGCTGATCACTTCGCGTTCGACGTCAACTGCAACGCCCAGAATACCGAGGCGCTCACGCACGCCGGTACCCACGCCCATGTGCACGGTTGAACCTTGCACGCCCACTTCCAGCAGCGAGTTGTTGATGGTGTCGGCAAGGCCTTTCTGCACGACACAGGTAATCAGCGCTACTTCGCTGATATTGGTAACTTTACGCTTTGCCATTCGTTTCCCCTTTTTCTATTCTGTTGATTCGATGACTGTTGATCAGGCCTGTGCAGCGGCCAATTCTTGTTTGACCTTGTACTGGACGTAGACGCCAAGAGCGAGCACAGCCACGATTGGTGCGATCGATGCTGCTGCCAGGACGCCGAAGCCTTCGACTGCGTTCACTGCACCGCCAAAGCCCAGACCCATCGCGAGCACCAGCGGCACCGTCACGGGACCCGTGGTCACACCGGCACTATCCCACCCGATGTTCACGAATTCTTCCGAGGACATCGTAGTGAGTATCAAGGCAATTACGTAGCCCGGCACCAGAATATAGAGCAGGTTGTAGGCAAAGATCAGCTTCGTTACACCGAGCAGAATCCCAGTTGCAACACCGATGGCAACCGAGTACATCAGCATGGATTTCTTGAAGGATCCGTTGGTCATGTTTTGCACGGTTAAGCCCAGCGCGTTTAGCGCAGGTTCAGCCAGAGTTGCACCGAAGCCCAAAATCCAAGCAAACAAACACGCGATGATGATGCCCCAGAAGCTGCCGTACAGAGGGCCATACGCGCCATCTTCACCCGGCATACGCAGCGATTCAGGCAGCGTGATGTTCGCAAACGAACCAGGAATCACGTTACCCGCCTGTTCACCCAACGCTGACAGACCATACTTCAGACCGATATTGAAGACGCACATGCCAATGACGGAGAGCACTAATCCGTAGCAGATGATGAACGCATTCGGCAGGCGTGAACGCAGTACGCCGAACAGAATGAACATTAGGAAGATCACCAGAGGCACAATGGCTTGCACACCGTCTTTGATTGGACCCATCAGGATTTGGTCCCACATCGACATGGCACCGCCGGTGGCATTTTTGGAAGCTTCGTAAACGACCGCGTTTGCGGCCTTCATTTCATCGACCGAGACGGTGAAGCCGTAATAAACACCGAGGCTCAGCACCGCAACGATTGGGAAGATTGACGCCAGTGTCACGATACCGAAGCCGGACAATGAGCTATCTCCTTTACCGCCGGAGCTGGCCACACCAATACCGAGGGCCAGCACCAGAGGCACAGTTACCGGACCGGTGGTTACAGCGCCGCAGTCCCAAGCGAGACCTACGATCGAGGCCAGATTGCTGTCCATTACACAGTAGGCCGTCAGCAGAGTACCGGGAATCAGCGAAATGTAGATCAGTGGCTTGAGGCTCCAGTCGTACAGGAATCGCATCGTACCGATGATTGCAGCAAGACCCACGCCGATACCAACCAGCAGTACGGTAGGTTCCGTCTGCACCATCAGCAAGTAGTAAAGAGCCGGTGCTTTTTCCGGGTCCACCAGCGAGCCGGCAAGTTTGAGTGTGCCGATGGCGGGTTCCGCGTAGGTCACGCCGATACCCAGAAGACCTGCAACGGCCAGAACGCCAACCAGGGGCAGTTTCTTGGGTAAGGTGTTACCGATAATGTCGCCGAAAGGCATGAGACCCAGTTTCAGGCCTTCCATGAAGATCATAAGGCCGACGATAACCGCGATCAGGCCTGCGGTAATTTCAGCGGCGCCCATAATGGAGCGCTGCAAAACAAGAATCTGGAACAGCACCAAATAAGCAGCCAAAGGAAATACGGCTGCAATCTGCTCCATGAAACGGACACTTAGATAAGGTTGCAGAAGGTTATAAACGTCTGAACCTGCCAACTTCATCTTCTCTGGCTTCATCGGGATTTCATTCCCGTTTTTATCCAGTTTTGGCTTCGGAATTAATTTCGAGTAGCTGATCGAGTCGGAATCGACCGTCACAGCCTGCACGTAATCACCGAAGCGTATGTTCTTAGCCATGCTCCCCCCTTAAACAGTTAATGTTACTGCCGAGCAAGAATACTTGATGCGATGGTTGATTGACAATCGGTAAATTGAAATTAATCAAAAGCTTTCAGATTTCTTACAAGCCATTAAATCCCTGAATTTTCAAAGGTTTTCGGAATTGTTTAGATTTTGTCAGATTAATAAAATTTCCGTTATGAAAGTGAAAATGTAATCAGGCTAAATTTATTAATTTAATAATTAATTGTATTTTTAAAAATTAAAATCGATTTTCTCAATCGGCGCAAAATGTTTCCTGAGTTGAAAAAGCTCAAGCGGGGATTTGGGCTGCACCTATAATCTGCGTCTAATTTCTTTATGTGAAAAATGAGAAAAGTCATTATTCTGGGCGCGGGCCAGGTCGGGTCCTCTGTCGCCTCTAGCCTGGTTTCTGAAGACAACGACATCACCATCATCGATCTCGACGCGAAAAAGCTCAAAGCGTTGGCGGATCGGTTTGATCTGCGCACGATTCAGGGAAACGCAGCGCATCCATCGGTATTGGTTGAGGCGGGTGTGCAAGACTGCGAGCTGCTGATTGCTGTTACCGAGGTCGATGAGATCAATATGCTGGCCTGTCGTATCGCACATGTGCTCTTCAATGTGCCCAACCGGATTGCCCGGATCAGGGCCATCGAGTATCTGGAAAACGACGAGCTTTCCGACGGCACCTTGTTCGACATCAGTCATGTGATTTGCCCTGAACAGGTGCTGACTGACTATCTGCTCAAGCTGGTCACGTTTCCGGAAGCGCTGCAGGTATTGGAGTTTGCGCATGGCCGCGTCATGCTGGTCGCGATTCGCGCACGTGAAGATGGTTTGCTGGTCGGTCATCCTATTTCTGATTTACCACGCCATTTGCCCAATATCGATGCGCGCATCGTGGCCATTTTCCGCGAGAGCAGTGCGATTCGTCCTGACGGACAAACGATCGTGCGTACGGGTGATGAAGTTTTCTTCCTCTCCGAAACTGGCGACATGCGCAAGGTGATGGAAGAGCTGCGCAAAATGGATCGCCCGGTCGTGCGGGTCATGATTGCCGGTGGATCTGATATCGGTCTGCGGCTGGCGCAAGCATTGGAAAAGAAATTAAGCGTAAAGCTGATCGAGCCAGATCGCGAACGTGCGAAACACATCACCTCCCGGCTAGAAAAAACACTGGTTTTCAATGCCAGCGAAAGTGATTCGGAGTTGCTGGCGGAAGAGGGCATCGATCAGATAGATCTCTTTGTCGCAGCGACCGCCAATGATGAGCGCAATATCATCGCCTCTTTGCTAGCCAAGCGTATGGGAGCGCGTCGGGTTGTGACGCTCATCCATCAGAGCGCTTATGTCGATCTGCTTGAAGACAGCACGATCGATATCGTGATTGGCTTGTCCGATGCCACTATTGGCACCATCTTGTCGCAGGTGCGACGTGCCGATGTCGATCAGGTACATAGTTTGCGGCGCGGTGCATCAGAAGCGCTGGAAGTGATTGTGCATGGTGACCGAACAACGAGCCAGGTGGTGGGTCGCAAGGTTGATGAAATCAACTGGCCGGTGGGTGCGTTTCTGGGTGCAATCGTTCGCAGTGAAAAAGTGATCATGGCACACCATGATGAGGTCATCATGGCCGAGGATCATTTGGTCATTTTCGTGAACGACAAAAAAATAATTCCGCGTGTCGAGCGTCTGCTGCAAGTCAACGGCTTGTTTCTCTGAGGACCGCGCATGTATATGGTCCGTCTCAATGCAGTCTTACATGCGCTCTCGTTTGTGATCGTGGTGATCGCTGGAGTGCTGGTGATCCCCTGGCTGGTTTCGATAGGCGCCGATGATGGTGCAAGCGACAGTTTCTTCAAAGCGATTGGCTTGACACTGATGTTTGGTTACATCTTCTGGCGTATGACGCGCAAACGGGTCGGTGATCCTGAGTTGCAGGTGCGTGATGGCTTTTTGCTCGCTGCGCTGACCTGGGCAGTGGCGCCGGCTTTTGCCAGCTTGCCCTTGCTGTTCCAGATTCCGGGTTTGTCGATCACCGATGCGTATTTTGAAGCCGTGTCGGGCTTGACCACCTGCGGTGCAACGGTATTGAGTGATCTGGACAAGCTACCGCTGTCGATTAATTTCTGGCG
>JAIXYM010000009.1 GCA_027490255.1 Oxalobacteraceae bacterium
CCGGTGGAATCAATCAAACGCGGATCGTCATACGGGAAGCCCGGAATTTTTACAACGGATGAGCCGGCGGCAATGATCGCGTTTTTAAAGGCGACCGTCTTGCTGCCTTCGCTCGTTTCAACCACCAGCGTGTTCGATGAGGCAAACGCACCTTTGCCAGTGATAACCTGAACCTTGCGTGCTTTAGCCAGACCGGATAAACCACCGGTCAGTTTTTTGATGATGCTTTCTTTCCAGCCGCGCAGCTTGGGCAGGTCGATCTGCGGCTGCGACAGGTTCACACCAAAGTGCGACATCTCTTCGGCTTCGGTAATGACTTTGGCAGCGTGCAGCAAAGCTTTAGATGGAATGCAGCCGACATTGAGGCAAACACCGCCGAGTGACGCGTAGCGCTCGACCAGTACGACTTTTTGCCCGAGATCGGCTGCACGGAAAGCAGCGGTGTATCCACCGGGGCCTGCTCCCAGAACCAGGGTGTCGCATTCGATATCGGCTTTGCCCGCGAAACTGGCAGCAACCGGGGCGGCGGTTGTTGATGTTGAGGCTGCTGCTAATGGTGCTGTTGATGCCGTGGCCGGCGTTGACGCTGCTGTCGCGGGTGCAGTTACTGCGACTGCCGTTGTGCCTGCAGACTCAGTGACTTCGAGCATCAGGACGAGTGAGCCCTCTGCGACCTTGTCGCCAATTTTTACTTTGAGTTCTTTGACCACGCCTCCATGGCTGCTGGGAATTTCCATGCTGGCTTTGTCGGATTCAACTGTGATCAGCGATTGCTCGGGCTTGATGGTATCGCCCAGTTTGACCAGCAACTCAATGACTTCGACTTCCTTGAAGTCGCCAATATCAGGAACGTGAATTTCTATCGTGCTCATGTCTGTACTCCATTATTTTTGCATGGCGAAACTGATCACCCTGCAAGGCAGCGCCGAACTTTTGTCGAACTCTGCACCTGCCGATACGCCTAGTTCGGGCGACTTACAGCAAAGTCTTGCGCATGTCAGCCAGTACTTCACCGAGGTACACGATGAAACGCGCACCCATGGCGCCATCGATGACGCGATGGTCATACGACAATGACAGCGGCATGATCAGGCGCGGCACAAACTGCTTGCCATCCCAGACGGGCTGGATAGTCGACTTGGACAAACCAAGGATCGCCACTTCAGGGGCATTGATGATCGGCGTGAACTTGGTGCCGCCAATACCGCCGAGCGATGAAATCGTGAAGCTTGCGCCCTGCATATCAGCCGGTTTGAGTTTGCCGTCGCGCGCCTGCGCGGATAGCTCGCCCATTTCTTTGGCGATCTCGGCTACACCTTTTTTGTCGGCGTTTTTCACCACAGGCACGACCAGACCGTTTGGTGTGTCAGCAGCAAAACCAATGTGGTAGTAGTGCTTGAGGATCAGGTTTTCGCCGTTGGCATCCAGCGACGCATTAAATGCCGGGAATTTTTTCAGCGCAGAGACGCTAGCCTTGATCACAAACGCCAGCATGGTGAGCTTGACGCCGGATTTCGCCAGCGATTCGTTGGCGCTCTTGCGGAATTCTTCCAGTTCAGTGATATCAGCATCATCGAACTGCGTCACATGCGGCATCATTACCCAGTTGCGATGCAAGTTCGGACCACTGATTTTCTTGATGCGCGAGAGCGGCTGTAATTCGGTTTCGCCAAATTTGCTGAAGTCCAGCGATGGCCAAGGCAACAGCGACATGCCCATGCCACCACCACCGCCAGCCACAGGCGCCGCGCTGCTGCCAGACATGACGCCCTTTACAAATCCTTGAACATCTTCGAGCAGTATTCTGCCTTTGGGACCGGAGCCACTCACTCGCGACAGTTCAACACCCAGCTCGCGCGCGAATTTGCGCACCGATGGCGAAGCGTGTGACTTTTGTCCATTGCTAGTAGGTGCAGCTACTGAGGCTGGTGCCGTCGTCACGGATGCTGGCTGCGGTGCGGGGGTTGGTACTGACTTCGGTGCTGGTGCTGGTGCTGGTGCCGATGCCGATGCCGATGCCGCCGCCGGCGCTGGTGCCGGCGCAGTTGCAGCGGCAGAAGCATCCGCTTCCAGAATCAGAATCAGTGAGCCCTCGGCGATCTTGTCACCTATCTTCACTTTCAACTCTTTGACGACCCCCGCATGGCTGCTGGGAATCTCCATACTGGCCTTGTCGGATTCAACCGTAATCAGCGACTGTTCAGCCTTGACGGTATCGCCCGGTTTGACGAGCAGCTCGATGACCTCGACTTCTTTGAAGTCGCCAATGTCAGGTACTTTGATTTCTACTTGACTCATGCTGTTGCTCCGCTTTTCCTATTTTTGTAAACAGTCGCTGCCATGACGACTAAATCGTCATTCATATAGACATACTATGCAGCGTCTTGCGTTTCTTCAATCATCAGAATAACGCCACCCGGAGAAATCCGGTCGCGCAGTTTTACCTTCATCTCGCGTACAACACCGGTGTATTCACTCGGCACCTCGACGAGAAACTCGTCCGCTTCCAAAGTGACGAGTGACTGTCCGCGCTGCACTTTGTCTCCCACACGCACCAGCAATTCAATTACCTTAAGCGAGATTAGATTACGAAAATCTCCAATGACCGGCACTTTCGCCGGGACCAACTCGCTAGCGATAATGTCTTCTGCCGTTGGCTCGCGCAGCACAATGAGCGGTGATCCAGCGATCAGCTTGGCACCTGCGCTGATCTTGATTTCATGCACAACACCTGATTTTGGACTAGGTATCTCCATGGTCGCCATTTCGGTTTCAATGGTGATCATTGGCTGGTCAAAGGCTATATGCTGATTCGCTTGTATCAGCACGTCCGTAACAACAACCTCCCCAACATCCCCCATCTCCGGCATTTTGATTTCAAACAGCCGCATAGCGCCCCCTGTTTATTTTTTTTGATGCGACCCAATTGACAGCAACAGAAGTCAGGCAAAGCCTTCGTTCAGAACCGCCAATTTTTTAATGAAATCAGACAATAGGTTTAATACCAGATCTTTACACACTCACCGGATTAGGTTTGTTTGGATCCAATCCATATTTTTCAATCGCCTTTGCAACAACCGAGGCGTCAATACTGCCGGCATCAGCGAGTGACTTGAGAGCCGCTACAGTAACAAAATAACGATTCACCTCAAAGAACTCGCGCAATTTGGCACGGGTATCCGATCGGCCAAAACCATCGGTGCCCAGTACTTTATACGAGCGACCCGCCGGCATGAAGGCGCGAATCTGCTCGGCATAGGTGCGCATATAGTCAGTGGCAGCAATGACCGGGCCTTCGCTGGACTGCAGCGATTGCGTAACAAAGGGTATGCGGGATTTTTTCGCGGTGGGGTTCAAAAGATTCCAGCGCTCGGCATCCTGTCCATCGCGCGCGAGCAAGGTGAATGACGGGGCTGACCAGATATCCGCAGCCACATCCCAGTCCTTTTCGAGCAACTCAGCTGCAGCAATCACTTCACGCAGGATGGTGCCTGAACCCATGAGCTGTACGCGCTGCTTGGCTTTTTTTACCGCTGAGGCCTGCAACAGATACATGCCTTTCAGGATGCCCTCTTCCTGACCGGGCTTGAGGCCGGGATGACTGTAGTTTTCATTCATCAGGGTGATGTAATAGAACACATCTTCCTGCTTTTCGATCATGCGCTTGAGACCATCGTGCATGATGACCGCGACCTCATGCGCAAACGTGGGGTCATAGGGCATGCAGTTCGGTATGGTCGATGCCATCACATGGCTGTGACCATCTTCGTGCTGCAGACCTTCACCGTTCAGCGTCGTACGGCCTGAGGTACCGCCAAGCAGGAAGCCACGCGCGCGCATGTCGCCAGCTGCCCAAGCGAGATCGCCGATGCGCTGCATACCAAACATCGAATAGAAAATATAAAACGGGATCATCGCCCGATTATTGGTGGAGTACGATGTGGCGGCAGCAATCCAGGAACTCATCGCACCCGCTTCGTTAATACCCTCTTGCAGTATCTGTCCGGCCTTGTCTTCACGGTAGTAGCTGACCTGATCTTTGTCGACCGGCTCATACAACTGACCTTGCTGATTGAAGATACCGATCTGACGGAAGAAGCCTTCCATACCGAAGGTACGAGCCTCATCGACCAGAATAGGCACGACGCGTGGACCTAGGCTTGCATCTCGCAGCAGAACGGTCAGGAAGCGAACGTAGGCTTGCGTTGTCGAGATTTCACGACCTTCTGCGGTAGCGTCCAGCATCGCCTGAAATGCTGAAAGCTCAGGCACCGGCAGATTGTCATCTGCCTTACGGCGGCGCTGCGGCAGGTAACCACCGAGCTGCTTGCGGCGCTCGTGGAGATATTTCATTTCCGGCGCATCGTCGGCTGGCTTGTAGAACGGTACGTCATGCAACTTATCGTCGGGAATCGGAATACCGAAGCGATCACGCATCTCGCGAATTGCGACATCATCAAGCTTCTTGGTCTGGTGTGCGGTATTGCGTGCCTCACCGGATTTGCCCATGCCGTAACCCTTAACGGTCTTGACCAGCAACACGGTGGGTTGACCTTTGTGTTCTTGTGCATCTTTGTAGGCCGCGAAAATCTTGTGCGGATCATGACCACCACGCAGCAGGCGCCAGATATCGTCGTCCGACATATTGGCGACCAGTTCCAATGCCTTGGGATCTTTGCCGAAGAAATGCTTGCGCACGTAAGCACCGTCTTTGGCTTTGTAGTTCTGATATTCGCCGTCAACAGTTTCCATCATGATCCGCTGCAAAACACCGTCCTTGTCACGGGCCAGCAGATCATCCCAGTTCGAGCCCCAAATAACCTTGACCACATTCCAGCCAGCGCCACGGAAATCGGCTTCGAGTTCCTGAATGATTTTGCCGTTGCCGCGCACCGGACCATCCAGACGCTGCAGATTGCAGTTGATAACAAAAACAAGGTTATCGAGCATTTCACGACCAGCCATGCCGATCGCACCCATGGATTCCGGCTCGTCCATCTCGCCATCACCGCAGAAAGCCCAGACCTTGCGGTTGGCGGTGTCAGCGATCTGACGCGCATGCAGATACTTCAGAAAACGCGCCTGATAAATCGCCATTAGCGGACCGAGACCCATGGATACGGTCGGGAATTGCCAGAAATCGGGCATCAGCTTCGGATGCGGGTAGGAAGACAAACCCTTGCCATCGACTTCGCGACGGAAGTTCAGCATCTGATCTTCCGAGATGCGTCCTTCCAGAAAGGCGCGCGCATAGATGCCGGGAGACGAGTGACCCTGTATATAGAGCAGATCGCCGCCGTGGTGCTCGGTCGGTGCGTGCCAGAAATGATTGAAGCCAATCCCCAGCATATTGGCCAGCGACGCGAAGCTGGAGATGTGACCGCCCAGATCGCCATCGGCACGGTTGGCCTTAACCACCATCGCCATCGCGTTCCAGCGCATATAAGAGCGCAGCCGCTCTTCATATTCGAGATTTCCCGGGCAGTGCTCGCCTAGATGGGCGGGAATAGTATTGACGTAGGCGGTGTTACTAGAGAAAGGAATGTGCGCACCTCGGCGGCGGGCCAGATCGACCATGCGCTCGAGCAGATAGTGCGCGCGCTCCGGACCTTCGTGATCAAGAACAGCTTCGAGGGCATCGAGCCATTCTTGCGTTTCCATCACATCGGGGTCATTGGCGGCCTGCGCCAGAATAGTGTCGATTTGCGCTGCCATCAGGAAGTCTCCTTCGTTATGTGGAGCCCGGTCTACATTGGATAAACCGGGTCAGGCTCCAACAGATTTTGTACGCGTTTCAGCTAGAAAGGAAGTTTATCAGTACTTCCGGTATTTTCAAAATACGGTATTTGATTTCATAATGCGGGATACTAACGACTGAAAAACTACAGGGGGCTTACTTTAGCGCCTGCCGACCGGCCGCTGCACAGTGAATACAAGGGCCTTGCCCAGCATCAAAGCGAGCCCGCCTTATAATCAGACTTTCCCCATTTTTCCCGATTAAAGACCATGACCTCAAAAATCATCGACGGCAACCTGCTCTCTAAACAAATTCGCACCGAAGTTGCCAAACGCGCCGCAGCCCTGACTGCACAAGGTCGCCAGCCCGGCCTCGCCGTAATTCTGGTCGGCGACAGCCAGGCATCGCAGGTTTATGTACGCAACAAGATCAAGTCTTGCGAAGAAAACGGTATTCATTCCGTGTTCGAAAAATACGATGCCAGCATGACCGAGGCTGAGTTACTCTCCCGGGTCCATGCCCTGAATCACGATCCGAAAATTCACGGCATTCTGGTGCAGCTGCCGCTGCCAGCCCATATTGATTCACACAAAGTCATCGAAGCAATCGCCGCCGAAAAAGACGTGGATGGATTCCACGTCAGCAATGCTGGCTTGCTGATGACGGGTCAGCCACTGTTCCGTCCCTGTACGCCTTATGGCGTGATGAAAATGCTGGAATCCATTGACTACCCGGTACGCGGCGCCCATGCCGTGGTGGTAGGTGCATCCAATATTGTGGGTAAACCGCAAGCCATGCTGCTCTTGCAAGCGGGCGCTACCGTCACCATCTGTAATTCCAAGACGCGTGATCTCGGCCACCACACCCGGGATGCCGATATTTTGGTCGTCGCGACCGGCAAGCGAAACATTGTGACCGGTGACATGATCAAACCGGGTGCAGTGGTGATTGATGTGGGTATGAACCGTGATGATGCTGGCAAACTTTGCGGTGATGTCGACTATGCAGGTGCCTGTGAAGTCGCGGGCTGGGTCACACCTGTACCCGGCGGTGTTGGACCCATGACGATCACCATGCTGCTGGTAAACACGCTTGAAGCGGCTGAACGTAGCTGATATTTAAAGAGAACCATGACCACCAACGCGCTACTTGATTTTTCCGACCTGCCCCGCTTCGATATCTTCAGCCCGGCCGATGTCACGCCCGCCATCACTCAGTTGCTCGATGAGGCAAGAGCGCTGGTCAGCAAGCTGGAAGCGCCTGACGCCAGTGCGGATTGGGAAAATTTTGTCGAACCACTGGAACGAGTAACAGAACGACTGGGGCGCGCTTGGGGTGTCGTGGGACATCTGAATGCGGTGGTCGACACGCCAGAGTTGCGTGCCGCTTACAACGAGAATCAACCCAGAGTGACCGAATTCTGGACGGAGCTCGGCCAAAACCTGAAGCTGTTTGAAAAGTACAAAGCACTGAAAGCAAGTGCGGGTCACCAGGCGCTGTCGTCGGCGCGTCGCAAGATCATCGACAACGCCGTTCGTGATTTCCGTCTGGGTGGTGCAGAATTAGCTGATCAGCAAAAAAAGCGATTCGCAGAAATTCAGGAACAGCAAGCGAAACTCTCGACGCGCTTCTCCGAAAACGTGCTCGATGCGACCAACGCCTATGAACTGCTGGTTGACGATGAATCCCGACTTGCCGGCCTGCCTGAGGATGTAAAACAGGCCGCGCAGGCGAATGCTGAAAAAGAGGGCAAACAAGGCTGGCGCTTTACCTTGCACTTCCCTTCCTACTTCCCGATTCTGCAGTACGCAGATGACCGTGCGCTGCGCGAAACTATTTATCGCGCCAATGCCACCAAGGCCTCGGAACTGGGCGGGAATCCTGAATGGGATAACACACAAAACATCATCGACATCCTGAAGTTGCGTGATGAAGAGGCCAAAATACTCGGCTACAATAATTTTGCGGAAGTCTCTCTGGTACCCAAAATGGCGAGCTCACCCGAACAGGTGGTTGGCTTTCTGGAAGATCTCGCGACGCGTGCACGCACTTTTGCAGAAAACGATCTGGCTGAACTGCGCGAGTTTGCA
>JAIXYM010000127.1 GCA_027490255.1 Oxalobacteraceae bacterium
CGTGCCCAGTCAATTTTCAGTGCATACGCGGACGCACCGGCGATAATCAACTTGGGCTTGTGCTCATGAGCGGTGCGCTCCATGGCGTCATAGTCAATCTCTTCTTTTTCGTTCAAGCCGTAGCTGACGACGTTAAACCATTTGCCGCTCATGTTCAGGTGCATGCCGTGCGTAAGATGACCGCCTTCGGCCAGCGACATGCCCATGATGGTGTCACCAGGATTGAGCAAGGCCAAGAACACCGCCTGATTCGCCTGCGAACCCGAATTCGCCTGAACGTTCGCAAAATTCGCGCCGTAGAGTTGCTTGAGACGTTCAATCGCCAGACTCTCGGCGATATCGACGAATTCACAGCCGCCGTAGTAGCGCTTGCCGGGATAACCTTCCGCGTACTTATTGGTCAATTGCGAGCCCTGCGCTTCCATAACGGCAGGCGAGGCATAGTTTTCGGAGGCGATAAGCTCGATATGGTCTTGCTGGCGCTGATTTTCTTTCTGGATCGCGGACCACAAGTCAGGGTCGATGCGGGCAATCGTATGGTCTCTCGAAAACATGAAGCACTCCAAAAGGTGGGGAATGGGTTATTGCTGATACATGAGGCGCCCGGGCTGAACATGCGCCGAGGCACAGGGTCTGACAAGCTGGCGTGTATCCATCAGGTCCGCCTGCCAATCTGACAGGACTGGGTTTGGCCGGTTTTGCCGAACAAAATAGCCCCCGATTCTATTTGACGGACCGTTTTTCATCAAGGACGCACCCGAAACGGGCACCTATTTCAGCTAAAATTCGCCCCAGCCGCAGATTCTTGGCAACCCCTCTACTTCGGAGCCTTTTCATGATCGTAATGATTACCGGCGCCAGTGCTGGTTTTGGTGCCGCCATGGCACGCAAATTCGTCCAGACCGGGCACAAAGTCATTGCCGCCGCACGCCGTACCGAGCGCCTTGACGCGTTGGCAAAAGAATTAGGCAAGAACCTGCTCCCGGTCGCACTGGATGTGACGGAAAAATCTTCCATTGATCAGGCCTTAGCGTCCCTGCCCGCTGATTGGCAGGACATCGACGTGCTGATCAACAACGCCGGACTGGCTCTGGGACTGGAGCCGGCACATGAGGCCCATCTGAGCGATTGGGACACCATGATCGCAACGAATTGCACTGGCCTCGTTACCATCACCCGCGCGCTTTTGCCACGGATGGTCACGCGCGGCTCTGGCTTGGTGATTAATCTCGGGTCGGTGGCCGGTGCTTACCCTTACCCGGGTGGCAACGTTTACGGTGCGACCAAGGCCTTCGTGGATCAGTTCACGCTGAATTTGCGCGCTGATTTGGTCGGCACCGGTGTTCGTGCAACCAACATTGCGCCCGGCATGTCGGGCGGCACCGAGTTTTCGAATGTCCGCTTCAAGGGCGACGATGCCGCCGCGGCCAAGGTCTATCAGGGTGCCATGGCGCTCACGCCGGAAGATGTGGCTGAAGCGGCATGGTGGGTGGCCAATCTTCCGCCCCATGTGAACATCAATGGCATTGAGATGATGCCGACCTGTCAGGGCTTTTCACCCTTCACGATCAAGCGAACCGGCTGAGCCATGGGCAGCGCATTTCGCTGGCCACTGCGGGTGTATTACGAAGATACTGACGCTGGCGGTATCGTGTTCTATGCCAATTACCTGAAGTTTTTCGAGCGGGCTCGCACCGAATGGCTGCGCGCTGCGGGCGTTGGCCAGCAGCAGCTTTCAAGTGAAACAAAATGTATGTTTGTAGTAAAAAGCACGTCCATCGATTACCATGCGCCAGCGAAACTCGACGATCGTCTGGAGGTCAGCGTGGAGATACAAAAGCTGGGACGTGCTTCGGTCCTATTCACGCAGGAAGCTTGGTGCATGAACAACCACGACCCCGTGCTGCTTTGCACAGGCAGTATCCGCGTCGGATGTGTGGACATGACCTCGCTGCGACCCGCCGAGATTCCTGCCGCCGTATTCAGAAAAATCAGCAACATAAATGCCTCCTCACCCACCGCCGTGCCCTGAGATAATTTACGGCGCCTGCTTATTTTTAATCGAAGATCTGCCATGACAGTGACCCAAGACCTCTCCTTCTTCACCTTGATATCCGAGGCAACGGCACCGGTGCAGGCCGTGATGGCATTGCTGGTGATTGTGTCAGCAATGAGCTGGACCTATATTTTTCAAAAGTTATCAGCGATACGTACAGCGCGATCGCAGACTGACGAATTCGAAAAAGCTTTTTTGAATGTGGACTTGAATGCGGTCTACGCAGAAGTCACCTCGATGCGCCGCAGAGAGAGCGGCAAAAGCGGTGCACTGGAACGAATTTTCGAAGCAGGCATGAAGGAATTCCGCAAACCCCAAATGGTCAAAGCGGGCAAGGATAGCGATTCAGGTGCACAGCTCGATGCTGCCCGCCGCGCGATGCGCGCCGCCTATCAGCGCGAAATGGATGCGCTGGAGACGAACCTCTCCTTCCTGGCGTCGGTCGGTTCAGTATCGCCTTATGTGGGCCTGTTCGGCACGGTCTGGGGCATCATGAATTCCTTCCGGAGTCTAAGCAACTTGCAGCAGACTACGCTGGCTGCAGTGGCACCGGGGATTGCCGAAGCGCTTATCGCGACAGCCATCGGTCTGTTTGCCGCCATTCCCGCAGTGGTGGCTTACAACCGCTACTCGCATGACATCGATCGTCTGGCGATACGTTTCGAAAGCTTCATCGACGAATTCTCCAACGTACTCGCCCGTCAGGCACGCTAATGACAACCTCCAGTATGCGCGGCACACGCACGCGGAAATTCAAATCCGAAATCAATGTCGTACCCTACATTGATGTCATGCTGGTGCTCCTGATCATCTTTATGGTGGTCGCGCCGCTCACCACGCCCAGCACGATCGACTTGCCTAAAGCGGGACGTTCTACTCAGCCACCAACGGACTACATTGAAATTGAACTCAAGGCAGATGGTTCAGCCAGCATCGGCATTCATAGTCAGTCTGGTAGTCAACCCTATGAGGGTGCACGCCAGCGCGATGACCTGGTCAAACGACTGGCAGCAATTCACAACAAGCATCCGGATCTGCCACTGATGATTTCCGCAGACAAGAACATCAAGTACGACGACGTGGTTCAGACGATTGCGCAGGCCAACAAGACCGGCATCGCGCGCGTTGGGCTCTCCGCACGGTGATTCTGCGTTGAGCCGGCAGGTCATTCCCTACACCATTCCGCCCGAGCCACATCAGTGGCGCTCGGTGGGACTGGCGTTGTTAGTGCACCTTGCGTTGTTGGCCTTTCTTTGGGTAGGGGTGTCATGGCAAAGTCTGACGCCGACCACCGTCGAGGCAGAAATCTGGGACCCAAAGTCGCGCGATGCTGCCCCACCGCCGCCCGAGCCTGCGCCCGAACCACCGAAGCCAGCGCCAGAACCCAAGCCACCCGCGCCCCAAGTCGCACCTGAACCACCCAAAGCCAAGTTGGCCGATCCTGATATTGCGCTTGAGCAGGAGAAAAAACGCAAGCAGGAAAAGGAAAGGGAAAGGGAAAGGGAAAGGGAAAGGCTAGCCGAAGAAAAACTGGCTGAAGAAAAACAAAAACGCGAAGAGCAGGAGAAAAAACAAGTTGCTGAAGAGCAAAAGCGCCAAAAAGAAGAACAAGCACTGAAAGACAAGAAAAAACTCGAAGAAGAACAAAAGCGCAAACAGGAAGCCGCAGCAGCCGAGGAGCAGAGACGCAAACAGGAACAAGCCGCTGAGAAACCGAAAAAGGTCCGCAGCGCTGAAGATCTGGAGAGGATACTCAGCCAAGCCGGGGACGGTGAGGCTGGCACGGCCGAGAAAAAAACTGTGGCAGCCGGCTCTGATTGCGAGCTCTACCTCGGGAAAACGGTAAAATCCAACACTAGTTTCCCAGATATGCTTGGCAACCCGGTGGTGACGGTCGGCATACAGTTAACGGCGAACCGGATGCTGGACGTTGTAAAGGTGGTTCAGCCGTCCGAAAACGTGGCGTTTGACAAACAAGTCGAAAGGGGGCTACGCAAATCAGGCCAGTTCCCGGCAGATTGCCCAAGAGACTTCACGTACTCGCACTTTTTGAAACCTCGATGAAACCGATCGCATGAAAAAATATTTCTTGCAGTTTATCGCGCTGGCCTTCTTGCTCGCTACCGGATTATCCGCTCTGGCACAGCTCAAAATCGAAGTCACGGGTGTGGGCTCAGACCAGATTCCCATCAGCGTCGCCAATTTCGCCGGTGACCAGCCCGGCGATCAGTCCATCAGTGGAATAGTCCGCGCCGATCTGGCCCGCAGCGGCCTGTTTCGCATCATCGAAAGCAACGAAGTCATTCCAGAGAATGCACCGCTCGATGCCGCCACATGGAAATCGCGCGGCGCCGATGCCGTGGTGACAGGGAGTGTCATTAGCGGCCCCGATGGCCGCATTGAAATCCGCTACCGGCTCAGGGACGTCACGAAAGCCAGCGATATTTCAACGCTCGAGATCAAAACACAAGCGCAGTTCTCACGTCACGCTGCGCACCGCGTAGCCGATGACGTTTTTAACGCACTCACTGGCGTGCGTGGCGCTTTTTCGACTCGCATTGCCTATGTCGCCAAATCGGGCTCGGAATACCGACTCGAAGTTACGGATTCCGATGGCGAGAATCAGTTCGTCCCCTTTCGCTCGACCGAGCCCATTATTTCGCCGGCCTGGTCACCGGATGGCAAAAAGCTGGCTTATGTCTCTTTCGACAACAAAAAACCAATCATCTACGTGCAGGAACTGGATACCCGTCGGCGCATCCCGGTCGCGAATTACAAAGGTAACAACTCGGCACCCGCATGGTCGCCCGACGGGAAAAAACTTGCCATTGCGTTATCGCGGGACTCGCTGACCCAGATTTACCTGATTAACGCCGATGGATCCGATATCAAGCGACTGACCAAGAGTAACGGCATTGATACCGAGCCCTGCTTCTCGCCTGATGGCCAAACCATTTACTTCACCAGTGACCGTGGCGGCAGTCCACAGATTTACCGAATGTCCGTTGAAGGGACAGATGTGCGGCGGGTGACGTTCCGCAGTGATTACAGTATTAGCCCAAGCGTGTCCGCTGACGGTAGAATGCTGGCCTATATCTCAGGGCGAGGCGCGAACTACCAACTTCACCTGCACGACCTGACGACGGGCGCGGAGCGCTCACTGTCGAAGGCATCGCACGATGAATCACCGAGCTTTGCGCCGAACAGTCGCTATATCGTTTATTCGAGTAATTCAGGTGGAAAAGGAGCACTGACCGTGGTTTCCACGGATGGCACTGCGCGTTACAGCCTGAGCACAAAGACATCGAATATCCGGGAACCCGCCTGGGGGCCGTTTACAAAATAATCACAATTGTCCACAATCCGGCAAGGATCAAAAGCTGCCTATTGCCTTTGCGACGAATGTACCAAACGAACTGTTTTAAAACCAAGGAGGAAAAACCATGCGTTTAACCAAAATCACAGCCGCACTTGTGGCACTCATGATGCTGCTATCGGCCTGCTCTACCGTCAAACTGGACGAAGCCGCCCCCATAGAAAGCCGTAAATCCAGCAGCTCGTCGAGTACTGACGCAAGTCGGTCGAACACCGCATCCGTGCCCTCAAGCAGCAGCGATACCAGCAGCTCAAAAGCCGACGCTAACGCTAACGCCAACGCCACCGGTAATGCCAATGCCAACGATCCGCTTAATGATCCCTCAAGTGTCCTGGCCAAGCGGAGTATCTATTTCGATGTGGACAGCTATGTCGTCAAAGATGAGTTCAATGCTGTGATCGACGCACATGGCAAATATCTGGCCTCCCGTCCGGACCGCAAAGTTCTCATTCAGGGCAATACCGATGAGCGCGGTGGCAGTGAGTACAACCTGGCACTGGGCCAGAAACGCGCGGATGCCGTACGTCGCGCCCTCGCACTGAAAGGCGTACCAGATTCGCAAATGGAAGCCGTATCCTTCGGAAAGGAAAAGCCCAAGGCTATGGGTAGCAACGAAGAAGCGTGGAAAGAAAACCGCCGCGCCGATATCGCTTACTGATTCCAACCATGAATCCAAAAATCAGCACACTGTATGTCGTCGCCTTCGCAATGGCATGCAGTGTGTTGCCCATGCAGGCGCAGGCTCTTGAAGATACGGACGCCCGTCGTGCCATTTTGCAGATACGCACGCAGATCAAGGATATCAACACCCGCATTGATAATGAGATCGAGCAGATCGCTCGGCGCATCGATACAAAAGCCGATGACAAAAAGCTCAACGCGCTTTTTACCGACCTAGAAAAACTTCGTAATCAGCTGCGCGGTGAAGTCGCCGAGCTGCGTGGTCAAGTTGAAATTATCTCGAATGAACTGAATGCGGCTCAACAAAAAGTCGACAAGCTGAACAATGATCTGGCCAACGCACAACGACGAGAGAAAGATCTCTACGCAGATCTCAATCAGCGCCTGAGCAAACTGGAACCGCGGAATCAGATCATCGATGGGGTTGAGGTGGAAGTGACTCAGACTGAGCAAAGACAGTTCGACGAAGCCGCCGCCCTGCTGAAGAAAAAAGATTTTTCTCGCGCCTCGCAGGCTTTTATGGCTTTCCTGCAGCGCTTCCCCGGCTCGGGCTACGCGGCGCAAGCTTATTACTTACTAGGCAGCAGCTACTTCGCTGAAAGTGACTGCAAAAATGCCATTCCCGCACTGCAGACTGTCGTCAATCGCTACCCATTGACTCAAAGAGCACCGGACGCCATGCTCAATCTTGCAATTTGTCAGGATGACTTGAGTGACAAGAGTGCAGCGCGTGACACGATGGAGGCCTTGATCAAGAAATACCCCGAGTCATCCGCAGCGAAGACTGCCAGATCAAAACTGGGCGCACTCAAATAAGCCACAGAGTAATCTGGGCTCATTACTGAGGTAGGTCATGTGTTTGCGTTTGACAAGAGTTCGGCGATTTAAGTATAATCGCGGTCTTTCGGGTCGTTAGCTCAGCTGGTAGAGCAGCGGACTTTTAATCCGTTGGTCGCAGGTTCGAATCCCGCACGGCCTACCAAATAAAACAAAAAGCCCCACTCACAAGGTGGGGCTTTTTTGTTTTTGGGTTTCATTGTGGCGCCTCGCTCGCAGGTATCTGAAGTGCAGATCGCGACGTTAGTCAAGCGATACCTGTTTTTTCAATCAAGCAGACAAACGCTCATCAAGTACTTTTCGAAGTCCACGCAGAGTTACCGGAGCGGACTCGGGATCCAGTGCTTGTCGTAAAGCTTCATTAATCATGGTTTGGTAACCGCGACCAGAGCTTTCGGCTTTGTTCTTAAATGAGTCAATGACATCATCGTCAAGCATGATCGTGATACGTGTCTTCCCAGGAGATGCGATCACTGCACCACGCTTACCTTTACTGAAATCATATTCTTTATCCATGGTAGTTCCTTGTCTCGTTAGGACTTGCTTTGCGAGCAGATATCAAATGCGTCAGCTCTCCGCGCTGCGTGTGACACACCACAAGTATTCGCCCGATTGTGTCCATGCCCAGCGTCAAAAAACGTTGCTCATCATGATGATCTGGGTCTTGTATCGTGACCGCGAACTCGTCACGCAAAGCCTGCTCGGCATGAGCAAAGCTGACGCCATGCTTTGCCTGATTGCTGCGGGCTTTTTCAGGGTCAAATATGATGTCCACAGACGCAGTATACATATGATATACATATATACAAGCGGGTGTATTGAGTTACATTCATTGCAATAGCGGCAAGTCTTCTAATGAAGGTTTTTTGACAGCAACATCCGAAGCCTTGGCGCCTACCATCCCAAAATGCTCACCGGCGGGCGAAGTTCATGGACATACAACCAAGGCGCCCGGCATTACTAAAATGTCCAGCCCCTGAACACTCTGCTACTGTCCAGAAAAAATTAACACAAGCTAACTCTATTACACAGTTCGTCGCACACAAGCGTCAAGGTTTTGTAAGCCATTGATAAAGCGGCGTTTATATACGACCAAGACATCTTTTAATCCGTTGGTCGCAGGTTCGAATCCCGCACGGCCTACCAAATAAAACAAAAAGCCCCACTCACAAGGTGGGGCTTTTCTGTTTGTGCTATCTACAGGCTCTCATGTTCATAGGGTTTGGGACACGACCGCGTTTACCAACAACACTCATTTGACAAAGCTCATCAATCTGACCGCAACAGCCGTCGGTTAAGTAAGGAGTTCGTGTCTCTTCGCGCATCTGCAATGACATGCACATAGATACTGTCTTGCTTACTTCGTAAATCATACGATTCATACCAGATCAAACCTGACGGTATTGAGTCAGATTAAGCTTTGCAATTTCGTCTTGAATTAATCCGGCTTGTGGGAATCGCTGCAAATTTCGAATGATTTCTCTTATTTCGCCAAAAGTGTTCTGCCACACTTCTAAAGAAAAATTTTTGATGGCATAGGCCTTGAGCTCTTTAAGGTCCTTTTCTGCCGAATCAAGGATTACTACTTTGACCTTCGCTCTGTCGGTCATTGCTAATTGGCCTTGCCCAACTCTGCAAAAACATCCTCGATATCACGAAATTTTCCTAGTTCAATTTCTCGATTGCCAAGCGCCAGAATCTTCAACAGTGCAAGCGTTTCTTCTTGCTCCTCGTAACTCTTCACATCCATCACAACGAGCTTGGCTTCACCGTTTTGTGTGATTAACATGGGCTCACGATTTTCAGTGA
>JAIXYM010000011.1 GCA_027490255.1 Oxalobacteraceae bacterium
GAACCGGTGATTTGCTTGGTTACAGGATCACGAAGCACATCCTTGGCCCACAAGCCCGAGCGAAATTCGGATGAAATGGTCGCACCTTGAAGACGTCGCTTAGAACTCTCCCGAAAATCATTGAAGCGCGGCGCAATGAATTCACCCAGAACGAAAGTCAGCACGGCAAACGCGATCGCAATCGGTAACAGCATGCGAATAACGCCGGACATCGACAGCGAGGATGCGCGCATAACAGTAAATTCGGAACGTGCAGCGAGCTGGGCCATCACGTAAATCGTACCGATCAGCGCTGCAATGGGCATGATCTGATAGGCGTAATTCGGCAACCCGAGCGAGACATACATAAACGCATGCTCGACGCGATAACCACCCTGCCCGACCGACTTGATCTCGCTCATCATGTCGAGAAAAGCGAACAGTGCCAGAAAGGCGATCAGCACAAAAGCGACGGAACGGTAAATTTCGCCGGCAAAATAACGCCGAAGCACCGTCATGCTGCGCCTCCGGAACGCAACAGGATCATGCGACGCACCAGCGTCAACCAAGCCGATGGATGCCAGCGCATATTGGGGTTATTGCGCCAGAAAAATAACAAAACAATCAGCGCGCCCGCTGCCAAATGCAATGGCCACCACGACATTCCAAAAGAAGTTTTACCCTGCGCCACCATCGCTTGCATGATGCTGGTGACATTGAAGTATGTCACTGCCAGCAGCAAGGCAATCATCAGATTGAGTGTTCGACCGCGCCGAGGATTCACAAAGCCCAGCGGTATGGCCAGAAGCATCTGCATCAGGCAGGTCAAGGGCGCGGAGATGCGAAACAGCAGCTCCGCGAGGTTGTTGGGGGTCGAGTCCGTGATCAGTTCCGTCGTAGCGAGTACACGTGCAGACCTATTTTCGGCAAGCTCCTTGGGATTACTTGCAATGATCACGGTGTAACGCTCGAAATCCATGATGCGGAATTCGGGCGAGCCAGGCATACCGTCGTAGCGCCGGCCGTCGTGTAGCTGAAGCAGCTTGTCACCGCGGGCATCAATGCTCATGGTCCCTTCGCGAGCAAGGACTACGCCACTTTCCTGATCTTTATTCTGACTAAGGAAAACATTTTTTACCTTAGTAGTGTCCGAAGAGAGTCCCTCGACAAAGAATACTTTTTCACCGTTGGCAGATTCCTGAAATTTACCTGGAGAGACTCGTGAAATATCTTCTCGGTTACGGAAGCGCTCCCGCTGTTCAGCAGAGTATTTTTGGGACCAGGGTGTCAGCCAAAAAGACAGCACCGCCGTAAGAATCACCATTGGCAACCCTACCTGCATGACCGGGCGCACCCAATCCATCAGAGAGACGCCTGAGGCAAACCAAACGACCATTTCGGAATCCTGATAACTGCGCGCGACCACCATCAGCACCGCGATGAAAGTCGACAATGAGATCAGAACAGGCAAATTGATCAGTGACGCAAACCCGAGTAGCGAGAGGACATCGGAGGAGGCAATCTTGCCCGCAGCAGCATCGCCGAGGATACGTATCAGCGTGACCGATATGATGATGGTGAATAACGCCGTGAACACCGCGCCCATGGCACTGAGCAGTTCGCGGCGTATGGCGCGCTGAAAAATCATTCGGAGACTATAATTGTGCGCATTAAAGGAGTGAACATGGACTTTAGCATAAAAGCTTTTAATGCAAAAAACGCAATCGCCCAGCATAAAGCGGGGTGTATCGCTGTCGGCGTATTCGAAAACGGCAAGCTCTCGGCTGCCGCCAAGGCGCTCGACGAGAAAGCCTCTCTCACCGCTGCAATCAAGAGTGGTGATATTTCTGGCAAGGCAGGCACGACCCTGCTGTTGCACCGTACCAGCGGCAATGCCAAGCGCATTTTGCTGGTTGGACTGGGTAACGAATCTGAGGTATCCGATCGAAACTTCATCGCCGCTGCGCAAGCGGTAGCGCGCGTATTCGCAACGCTGGGCAGCAACGATGCGCTGGTTGCGCTGCCTTTCGATGTCGTTCAGGGGCGAGATGCCGACTGGGCACAACGCACCATGGTGCTGGCGCTGCGCGAAAGTATCTACCGCGCTGATGCCCTAAAGAGCAAAAAAGACGAAAATCGAAACGGCGTGACCAAGGTCACCTTGGCGGTCGATGAAAGCCGCTTGGCGCACGCCCGTAAAACTCTGGTCCAAAGCGTTGCCTTGGCCAACGGTATGGATCTCAGCAAGACCCTGGGCAATCTTCCACCCAATATCTGTACCCCCACCTATCTGGCGACCACAGCAAAACAGCTGGGCAAAGAATTCAAACTCGGTGTCGAGGTCCTCGACCGCAAGCAACTCGAAGCTCTCAAGATGGGCAGCTTTTTGTCGGTGACCAACGGCAGTGATCAGCCGCCGAAATTCATCATCCTGAGGCACATGGGCGGTAAGGCAAAAGACGCGCCGGTCGTCCTGGTCGGCAAAGGCATTACCTTCGACACCGGCGGTATTTCACTCAAGCCCGGCTCGGGCATGGATGAGATGAAGTACGACATGTGCGGTGCCGCCTCGGTCCTGGGCACCTTCCGCGCCATCGCCGAAATGCAGCTGAACCTGAACGTCATTGGCGTTATCCCGACTTGCGAGAACATGCCATCAGGTAGCGCAACCCGCCCCGGCGACATCGTCACATCCATGTCAGGACAGACCATCGAGATTCTCAACACCGATGCCGAGGGACGGTTGATTCTCTGCGACGCGCTGACTTATGTGGAGCGCTTCAAACCCGCCTGCGTCGTGGACATCGCCACCCTGACGGGCGCTTGCGTGACTGCACTTGGCCATCACAATACCGGGCTGTTCACGCGTCACGACGGCACCCATGATGCACTGGCCAACGAATTGCTCGCCGCCGGCAAAGCTTCCAATGACACCGCGTGGCGCATGCCCATCGAGGAAGCCTATCAGGAGCAGCTTAAGTCCAACTTCGCCGATATTGCCAATATTGGTGGTCCACCGGGCGGCAGTATCACCGCAGCCTGCTTCCTGGAGCGATTCACCCGCAAGTATTCATGGGCTCACCTGGATATCGCTGGCACCGCATGGAAGAGCGGTGCTGCCAAAGGTGCCACGGGCAGACCGGTACCGTTGCTGACCACGTTCCTGCTGGAACGCGCGAAAAACTAAACGGTAATCTGCCTTCTCAGAAAACGGGAGCCACTTGGCTCCCGTTTTTTATTAGCGCAACAAATCACTACTATGTTGACCCGGCTGGGTAGTACAAAAAAACTGAACTGAATAGCACACGCCGCAATGGCACTAAAGGAATTGAACGACGAGTTGAAAAGAACATAAAAGGGCCGGTACTTCGAGTAACCGAACCATCTTGGCTAAAATGCGACCTGCCCCCACTCATCAGGTCCATCAATGAAACTCGCCACATGGAATGTCAATTCCCTCAAAGTACGTCTGCCGCAAGTGCTGCAATGGCTGGAATCCTCGCCGGTGGATGTGCTCTGCCTGCAGGAAACCAAGCTGACTGACGATAAATTCCCGGTCGCGGAAATTGAGGTTGCCGGCTATCAGGTGGTCTTCACCGGGCAAAAGACTTATAACGGCGTTGCCATCCTGTCCCGCCATCCGATCACGGAGGTGGTCAAGAACAATCCCTTGTTTCCGGATGAGCAGCAGCGCATCATCAGCGCCACGATTGAGGGTATGCGTATTGTTTGTGCCTATGTGCCGAACGGACAGGCGGTGGGATCAGATAAATACGACTACAAGCTGCGCTGGCTTGAAGCACTCATACAGTGGCTGGAGGCCGAGCTTCAACGATTTCCATCGCTGGCCGTTTTAGGTGACTACAACATCGCACCTGCCGATGCGGATGTCCATGACCCCGCTGCATGGCAAGATCAAGTGTTGGTGTCGGCACCCGAGCGGGCAGCGTTTGAACGTTTGTGTGCGATGCCGCTGGCAGATGCGTTTCGCTTATTTCCGCAAGCAGAAAAACTCTACAGCTGGTGGGATTATCGACAGATGGCCTTCCGCCGCAACCGGGGTCTGCGCATCGATCATATTTTGCTCTCGCCTGCCCTAACCCAACGATGCACTGCCTGCGAAATCGATAAACTACCCAGAAAATGGGAACAACCGTCAGATCACACGCCAGTCATCGCGACACTGCAGTGAGACCACCGCCAACAGCAACCGAACGTGGTTGGCTCTGTCTTCAGCGGTTATCTACCTTAATGTAACTAGGCGACAGCAATTGCGGCACCCGCGTGCCTGCGTGTTCAGTATTGCGATTCATATCCCGCGTGAAATCGAGTGCCAGCATCAGGGCGAGCATTTGTTCATGCTCTTGCGGACGCAAGCTCCAGAATTCGAGTGCCGTCTGCTTGTCAAAGGGATTGATGTAGCGCTTTTCTTTACGCAATTCGAAATGAAGGTGTGGGCCGGTAGAGAAACCAGTTGAACCGACATACGCCACTTCCTCACCGCGCATTACTTTTTTGCCGGTCACTATGCCGGGCGCAAAACCAGATAGATGCGCATAGTAGGTTTCATAGTCCTGACCATGGCTCAGTATCACCAGATTGCCATAGCCGCCCATGGGACTGGCAAACACGACCTCGGCATCAGCGACTGCGTGCACCGGCGTACCCGCAGGAGCAACAAAGTCGATACCGATATGCTGTCCTCGATAGCTGAAGCTGCGAATCGCCAAACGAGGTTTTTTCTTCCCGCGAGATTGGGTTAGGACCTTACGACGAACCGTGGTCACACTTTCACCCACACCGCGAGAAATGTTCACATGACGGGTCGGCGAATACCACAGCGCGCGTTCGTAATCGGTACCATTGGCAGTGCTGAAATAGGCACCTGGCTGATTTGAACGCTCAAACCAGACCACCCGATCTTTCACCGTGCCTCTGAGAGAGTCGATCAGTTCGATTGCAAGAATCTTCTCTGCACTCTGCTCGGGCAATTTTTGCTTTTCCAACACTACACGCAGCTGATAATTTGCTGGCGAGGTCAGTTTTGCGATCATCTGACGTATCAGCAAACCCAGCTCCCAGCGCAAATGCATTGGGATCTTTTCGAGCTGTTCGGAAGACTGAGAGTCAAGATCAGCTGCGGATAAATTGAACTCGCTCAGCGATCGCGACAGCATCGGTAATTCCAAACGGCGAATCACAGGTTTCTCTTCGCTTGCAGCTTTGGACATTAACAAGGCGATAGGCTGATCCGCAGTCGACGCGCGGCTCAGTACCGCCAGCGAATTCACGTCGCCTTTGGGTGCGACTGCCGACGCATAGTGCAGGCATTCTTTGCCACGGACTTGCGGTTCTATGGGATTTGCATCGAGCAGAAAATGCTGCAGTTCCTGTTCTTCAATACCGAGCTGCCACGTAAGCAGGCGTTTTTGCTCCGTGGTCAGGCAACCTTGTTCAAGATTGGTATCGATGATCCGCGACTGATCAGCAGCTTCCGGCGAATTCATTCGGATCACGACTGGTCCGCGTGCGGACTGACGCTGCTTAACCGCCTTGGACGGCTTCTTGCCCGCTAGCGCAGGCTGCGTTGGCAGTGCTACGGCGATTGCAAACAATGCAAGAATCAGAATTCTCATGAAAAGCTATTCAAAGATATTGGGGCACCACTGTTCATCGGTCTAGCTCGCCAAAAATTGAGTAAGGCGCGATTCGCATAACTTGCGCTTCTGCCGAGAGGTCCAATGCTGGAGGGAAGCGCTGCCCGGCCCAGCGTTTGCCATAACGGTCAGATCGTTATGTTCTATAAAAGCACTGTAGTATGCGAAAATAATAAGACGCGACTTCAATGGGGTTATTTGATGTTCATTAAATAATTCTCAAATAACCAATGCCGCTTTAATAATAATTTTGATACTAACACAAGATTGTCATAAATCCACATGCAAAATCAAGAAGTTCCGCAACGCCGCTTAAGTACTTTCGATCTTATTTGCCTGGTTTTCGGGACAGTCGTTGGTGCGGGTATTTTCAAAGCGCCATCAATTGTTGCAGCGCAATCAGGTAGCGGCGTCGAATTTCTTCTTGCATGGTTGATCGGCGGACTGATATCAATTGCAGGAGCACTTTGCTATGCAGAGTTATCCACGACTTACCCAAGCGCCGGCGGTGAATATCATTTCCTGAGCCGCAGTTTTGGTAAAAACTTAGCTTTCTTTTATGTATGGGCTCGCGCCACCGTGATCGTTACCGGGTCAATGGCCATTTTGGCAATTACGCTGGGCGATTACATGGCGGCGATATGGCCGCTCGGACCCTACTCCAATTTCATCTGGGCCATGGGCGTCATATTGACCCTTAGTCTGGTCAATCTAATTGGCATACACCAAAGTACTTTCACGCAGAACACCTTCACGATTCTGGAATTCCTCGGCATCGTTGCAGTCATCGTTGCAGGCTTTTATGCTGGCCGAGAGACACCCTCGTTAGATTTACTGACACAGACAACAGGCGACACCAATTACGGGCTGGCGATGGTATTCGTTTTGCTGACCTTCGGCGGCTGGAATGAAGTCGCTTATGCATCCGCCGAGGCGCGCGACGAGAAACGCGGTATCTGGCGCGCCTTGTTGTTGGGCTTGGGTGCGGTCACGATCATGTACCTACTGGCCAATGTGGCTTATCTGAAAGCGCTGGGGTTGAATGGTATTGCGAATTCACCAGCTGCCGCCTACGACGTTTTTATTCTGGCCTTCGGCAAAGGCTCGGCCATGGTGTTCGGCCTGATCGTGATTTTCTCCTGCCTGAATTCCATAAACGCGACTATCATTTTTGGCGCACGCAGCAACTACGCGATGGGCAATGACTATCGCGTGTTTTCATGGCTGGGCAAATGGCACTCGTCGGGTAACCCACGTAACAGCATCATTGTGCAAGCCGGTGTTGCCTGCGGCCTGATTTTGTTTGCCGCCATGACGAGCCAAGGCTTCAAAGCCTTGGTCGAATTTACTGCGCCGGTTTTCTGGTTTTTTGTACTGCTGGTCGGCGTATCAGTGATCATGCAACGAGTTCGGGATCCTGATGCAGCACGCCCGTTCAAAGTGCCGCTTTATCCGATCTTGCCCTTGGTTTTCATTGGCTCGACGGCTTGGCTATTGTGGTCGAGTCTCGTCTACACTGGTGCGGGTGCATGGATCAGTCTGGTCGTACTGCTGTCAGGTTGCATACCTTTGCTACTCAATCGCAGACACAAACTCGACACGGCTTCAGAGCCGGCCACCTGAGAAATGGCCCATCAGTTATCGATATCACTCATTTTCCACGTCATTAAAAACGGATTTCGTATGAACAGGTTTTCACCTGCATTGTTTTGTTTGTCGGTACTGCTTTGCTCGGCTCAGGTACTTGCCGCCGATACCACAACCGCGGTAACGCCTTCTGCGCAGTCACCGGCTCAGACGCTCGCGGCCCGTACCGCAAAAATCGAATGCCCGGCGTTTCAGAAAATCGCCACGGACTATCAGGCGAAATTTCTGGCACCGATGCAGTCGTGGTCTGGACAACATCTGAGCAAGCTTGGCACAAAAAAACTGACCTATGTGTTTTCTGGCGCAGACATCGTCACACCACTGACGCTGTTCAATACTGCCGATCACTTCACGCTGATCGCTGATCAGACACCTGAATACACACTGCCCCAAGAAATTTCAGGCGCACAAATCGCCAAGGAGTGCCAGACGCAGGCTTATTTCGCACGCTATGGCTACTTCAGAACCAATGATCTTGAAGGAAAAGACTCGGTTAAACCCAGATTCGTCAAAATGCTGGCCTACAGCATTCTCATGAGCGGTGGCAGCATAGGAAAAATGGAGTATCTGAGTATTGCGACGAATGGCAAACTCGAAGTCCGTGACAACCCAACAACGGTCAAACCTGATGGACTTCGTTTTCATGTGACCACCAGCGACAAACGTGCTGTTCTCGTGGACTATCTGCGCATGAATCTCTCTAACAGTGGATTAAACGCAGAGCCTAGGCTGCAGCAGTTCTTGTCCAGTCATACCAGCGACACCATCTTTATCAAATCTGCATCGCATCTTCTGCAGAAAAACTATTTCTCGATACTGGCAGGGCTGATCACTGATCACGCACATAACGTGGTTCAAGACGAGACAGGGCTCGATATTGCATTGTTCGGTAAGTACTATCAGATCGACAGTTACGGTAAGTTTTTACGCCCGCATCCGCTCTGGCATGACAGTCCATCGGGCGTTCGGCTGCGTGATTTTTTAAGCGGCAAAAGTACCCTCCAACCTCTGCCATTTACCATCGGCTACGAAAAAACCAGTGGATCGGTGCTGCTGGTGGGCACGCGTTTGGTGAATAGAGCCCAGAACAATTAAAAGTCACCGTTAAGATTCTGCTACATGGCAATGCAACGACCCGCTCAACGGCGAGTAGTCACCGTTCATGATCAATTAAATGCCGAGCGCCACGCCCGAGGCCTCGTCACCATTGTTGACGATGATGACGCGATCAGAGAAGCGCTAGCTTCTCTTTTGCATTTGGAAGGCTATGCTACCGAGGCGCACGCCAGCGCTGCGAGTTATCTGGAAAAACTCGAACACGCGGCACCCGAATTCCCAGGGCCGCAGTGCCTGCTTCTCGATGTCAAAATGCCCGGACTCACAGGCCTTGAATTGCAACGCCGCTTGATCGAACTGTGCAAAGCCACGCCCATCGTCTTCATGAGCGGCGGGTCCGGCGCACCGGAAGCAGTGCAGGCGCTGAAAAACGGCGCAAGCGATTTTCTTGTGAAACCATTTGATGAACAAGCACTGCTCGGCGCCATAGACGAGGCCTTGCAAAAAGTGCGGCGCGAGCAAGCATCCGAGGCGCAAAGAGATATCGCCGCCACACGAATTAGCCGCTTGTCGGCCCGTGAGTTACAGATTGCTAAAATGGTATCGTCCGGCGCCCTTAATCGAGATATCGCCGAACAGCTCGGCATCGCAGTGCGTACGGTCAAACTGCACCGGATGCACATGATGAGCAAACTTCAGGTCAACAATGTCATTGAGCTGGCTCGAATCATGGACAGCCACGGCTGACACACCCCATTCCCAATCGAGGACGCGTCCGGCTGGTTTGCCCCCGGGTACAGTAGTAAAGCCCACGCGTTAGCGCTATGTTTTGTTTCTTAAGGGTAATTTAAGCCAAGCTCATACGTAACCCCCTATGAAGCATGCTGGTCTGGAAATGAACGCGATCAACAGCGAAGCGCAAGATAAGGCAGTGGAGCCTGGCGCATCGCTGGCCGCGATATCACGCAAGTGGCTGGCCGAAATCTCGCCGTCGGATTTCGCGCATTGCCACGAATATTTGGCGGCTGTGCGTCTGGCTCGCCATATGAGCAAGATTGATGTTTGCCGGGCGAGTCAGCTTGAGGGCGACCCGTCAAGCGGTATCTCATTACCCACCGTGTCCAAAATGGAAAGCGGCTCTTATGGTGAGCCGGGCTTTCGAACCATGGTTCGGCTGGCGCGCGGCTACGGAGTGCCACTGGTGAATTTCGAGCGATTTTTCAAGTGATCGTCCGCGATCTTGCCAAGAGAAAATGTGAGCTAGTTGCCCAAATTGTCAGAATAAAATGTTATTGTCATGGAATTATTGATAACTGACCGTAGGCAAGCCCACTAGACTTTTTCAGGCTTCACGGGGCTCTGGAAAAACTCACTTTGCGTCGCAAGCCAACGCAGACGTGGGGACATTACGATGTTGGGGCTTATTTAATCTGTGCTTTCTTAGAAAATGAAAACAGCCATTGATCTGGATGCCATCACCATAGATGGCAATAAACTCCGAGAGGCGCGGGAAGCACGGAATCTGTCGGTTGCAGAGCTTGCTGCGCTCGTAACGCTGTCGCGGGAACAGGTCAAAGCGATCGAAGAAGGCGGGCACCGCCCCTTCTACACACCCGCACACAAGCTTCTGGCTGTACGCAAGTATGCAAACGCCCTAGAAATCGCCTACGAAGAAGTGGTCATGGGCCCAGGCGCAGATCAGACGGTGCCAGCGCCTGAAGACGCGCCGCCCTCGATGCACTCGACCCATGAGGCCATCGAGCCGGCCGATATACGGATTGCGGCCGTCGAGCGCAATGCAGAGATCAGGCGATTGGCGCTTGTCGGCGCAATTGCGTTGACTATCCTGCTGGCCGTTTACGCCAAAGTGCGTGGCTCAAAAACCGAAATCAGTGAAGAGGCCGCCGATCCCGCCTATGCCACAGAGGTAGTAGCCGACAAAGTCGATGTCACGCCACCACCCAAGCCTCAGCAGCCCTCCACAAAAACCAAGACGCTTGAGACTACCGAAACAGCCAAAGTCGCCGAGCAAGGCAGCCAATGTCCTGTGAAGACAGCTGCGTCCGAACCCAAGGTCTGGTCGCCGGCTTATCAGTACAGATCAGATCTTCGCCTATTCGTGATCAGCGCCAAAGAAGGCAGTGTGTGCGTCACCGATGCGACGGGCAAAGAGACCCTGTTGCAGCTTAAACCCATGACCTGGCAAGTCCTCGCTGGCAAGCCACCCTACGATGTTCGCTCAACGCAGCTGGCAGAACACAAGCTCTACCTGCAGGGCCAACTGGTTAAAGTGCCCACTGATGCCAACGCAATGCGGCTGATACCGACACAGGTCCCTCCTCCTGCACCGGCCGCGGCACCGGCACCGTCTGCTGCGCCAGCGCCAGCACCCTCGACAACGCCTGCGCCTGCAAGTCCGGACGCCTGAGCCACCGTCACCGAAACACCACTGAAGAATTTCGGGCTGCAGTGCTTGCGCCAGACTTCTGGTTGCAACAAGTCCGGAACACTTCCCTTGCACTGTCCTTCATCGAGCGATACGGCGTTCGGCTTCCTAAACGAGATCACGCGTTATTGCGGCGCAACACGACACTACGAGAGCAGCTGATAAAGTTTTACGGCAATGCAACATCGATATCGGTTGACGGCGCAAGTTAACAAATTGGATCATCCGGTATCCGAACATTTGCGCTTTTAACGAAGTCCTTCCCCAAACCCGGCCGTCAGTCATCTTGGCCCGTTTCCGGATTTCCTCAGCGCTAACGATTGTTTCGGGCAAAAAATACACTAGGAGACTCGCATGAAACCCCTTCGCACCTCTGGGACAGCTCTGCATGCTGTCGCTGCGCTGACCACCGCCGGCCTGATGACACTCGGTATGCATGGCGGCGCCAACGCCCAGGACTTCAAGGTGGGCATCGTCAGCTTTCTCTCCGGTCAGGCCGCCGACAGTTTTGGTGTGCCCGCCGTGAATGGCGCGAAAGTGCTGATCGATGCATTCAACAAAGGCAAGGCACCCGCCCCGTACAACAAACCCGGCTTTGGCGGCATGAACATCGTGCCGGTCTACGTGGACGAAAACGGTGGCGCTACCAAACAGGTACAAGAACTGCGCAACCTGTATGACCGTGAAAACGTGGATGTGGTGGTCGGCTATGTGGGCTCGGGCGATTGCCTGGCAGTGGCACCGGTGGCTGAAGAAATGAAGAAGATGTTGGTACTCTACGATTGCGGCACCCCACGCATTTTTGAAGAAGGCAGCTACAAGTACGTCTTCCGTACGGCGGCTCACGGCGCGATGGATAACGTCGCCGCTGCGCGTTACCTCAAAGGTCGCAATATTAAAGTCAACTCCATCAACCTGATTAACCAGGACTATGCATGGGGTCATGACTCGCTCAAGGATTTCACGCTCTCGATGGCGGTGCTGTATCCGGAAGCCAAAGTGCAGGCTGATCAACGTCCCAAATTTGGCGCCGGCCAGTACGGCACCGAAATCTCGCAACTCATGTCACAACCTGCCGACATCACCCACTCCAGCCTGTGGGGTGGTGATTTGCAGGCGATGATTCTTCAATCCGCGCCGCGTGGGCTGTTCAAAAAATCGCAGGTCGTGCTCACGGCCGCTGATCACGTGCTGGTACCACTAGGCAACAAAATGCCCGAGGGCGTTATCCTTGGCGCGCGCGGTGCCTACGGCATGCTTGCGCCGAAATCGGCACTTAACGACTGGTGGTGGAATCTGTACCAGACCCAGTGGAATGTATATCCCGTGCAAGCCCCCTATCGCATGGCGCAGGCGCTGATGGGGCTCAAGCTTGCTGTCGAAAAAGCGATGACAGCCAATGGCGGCAAAAAGCCAACGACAGAACAAATCGCAGCGGCACTCACTGGCTTGGAATGGGATGCGCCCGGTGGCCGCGTGAAAATGGCATTGGGTGATGGGCATCAGGCGATACAGCCGACGGCCATTGGCCGCACCAAGTGGGATGCCGCAAAAAAGCTGGTGGTACTGGAGGACATACAGCGCTTCGCCGCCGAATGCGTGAACCCACCCGCGAACATGAAATCGGAAGACTGGATGAAAGCAGGCTTTCCCGGAGCGAAGTGCAATTAAAAGAATTTGCCCCGACTGCCTGCGATGACCCTGCTACTGACTATTCTTATTGACGGCCTCACCTATGCGTCCTGGCTGTTTATTGTCGCGCTCGGATTGACGCTGGTTTTCGGCATCCTAAAAATTCTTAACGTCGCGCACGGCAGCTTCTATGCCTTGGGCGCGTATGCAGCCGCGAGTCTGGTGGGATGGTTCGCCAGTATGGAACTGGCTCCCGAACTCTCGATCGTAGCGATGCTGCTGGCGGCAGTAGCGGTCGCAGCGCTGGTAGCGCCACTGTGTGAACGGGGTTTGTTGCGCGTCTTTTATGGCCGTGATGAAGTGCTGCTCGTTCTGGTGACCTTCGCACTGTTTCTAATTCTTGAAGATGTCACGAAACTGGTCTGGGGTGTTAATCCGCTCTATGTATCCGAGCCCTATATGCTGTTCGGTACGGTCGATATTGGCACCCTCTCCTATGTCGGCTATGACTTCATGCTGGTCTTGGTGGCCATCGTGGTCGGCTACGGTGTCTGGTGGGGTCTTAATCGCACGCGTATCGGCAAGCTGGTACTGGCCGTGATTCATAGTGAAGAAATCGCCTCCAGCATGGGCGTGAATGTCTCACGTATTTACACGCTCGCCTTTGCTGCAGGTATTTTTCTCGCTGCGCTAGGTGGCGCGCTCACGGCACCGATGATTTCGGTACAACCGGGCGTCTCAGTCGGCGTGATCATCGTATCGTTTGCCGTGGTGATTATCGGTGGGCTGGGCAGTATTCCGGGCGCGGCCGTCGGCGCGCTCATCGTTGGTATCGCACGCTCATCTGCTGTGCATCTCATGCCGGTCGCAGAGTTGTTCTCCATTTATCTTGTGATGGCTATCGTGCTGATGTTCCGGCCCGAGGGTCTCTTCCAGCGCATACAGGCAAGGAAAATCTGATATGACGCAGGGAGGTTTTGCGCTCTCGCGCACGTTCGCCGCTGGCTTGTTGTGCATCGTCTTGCTGCTGTTGGCGGGTACGGCGATGCCACGCTGGCTGACCTTCCTTATCACCATGTCCGCAGCCAATGGTCTGGTATCACTTGGCATTGCACTGCTCATGCGCAGTGGCGTTGTCTCATTCGGGCAAGGTCTGGTCTTTGCCATCGGTGGCTATACCGCTGCGCTGGCTTTTGGTCGGCTGGGCATTACTGATGCGGTCACACTGGCCATCGCGGGCGGGCTGCTCGCCGCATTGGTCGCAGCACCCTTTGCTTGGCTGATTGCTCGCTACCGCGGCATTTTTTTCGCGATGCTCTCGTTAGCGCTATCGATGGTGCTGTATGGCTTGCTGGTGAAATCCGAATCGCTGGGCGGCTCTGACGGTTTTAATATGGGCCGTGCGACCTTCTTTGGCATGCGGCCCGGCGACAGTTGGAGTAATTACGCGAACTATGCAGTGACGGTGACGCTGGCGGGCATCATCGGTATTGCAATGCGAATCTACTTTGATTCCACACGCGGACTGGTTGCACTGGCCGCACGCGACAATGAAATCCGCGTCGAGTATCTCGGAAGCTCGGTGCGCGGTCTGATTGCAGGTAACTTTGTGATGGCCGCATTTTGCGGCGGTCTGGGTGGTGCGCTGGCGGTGATGGCTCTCGGGCATGTCGAGCCTGAATTTAGTTTCTGGACGCGCTCGGGCGATTTCGTTTTCGTCGCCATTCTGGCCGGACACCATAGCGTGCTGGCTGCCTTCATCGCCTCCACCGTACTGGAAATTGTGCGCTCATTTTCCAGCGCCTATTTTCCGAACAGCTGGCAACTGGTGCTGGGATTGTTCCTGTTGGCAGTGATACGTTTTCTGCCCAATGGCATCGGGTCCTTGTGGTCAGCGCGCTATGCGTCAACCCGTCAAAAAGGGGGCGCCAAGTGACCCAGCCACGCTCAGCCATCGTCGCACGCGGCGTACAAAAAAACTTTGGCGCAGTCACTGCAGCTGCCGACATTCATCTCGACATACCGCAGGGTCAACGTGTCAGTCTGATCGGCAGCAATGGTGCCGGCAAAACCACGTTCGTCAATATGCTCACGGGTTACATACAGCCTGATGCTGGCCAGATTCTGCTCGACGGCGATGATATCGTTGGGCTAGAACCGAGACAAATTGCCCGCATGGGTGTTGCGCGTTCTTTTCAGATACCTCAGCTTTACAAGGAGCTTTCGGTACTGGACAACATGCTGGCAGCGATCGCATCACAACAGGGTGCTTTATCGTTCTGGCGACCTGCAAAAAATGCGGCAGCTATCGAACGCGCGCAATCCATGCTAGACCGTTTCGAGCTCGCTGCACATGAAGATCGACTGGTAGGCGAACTGCCCGGCGGTGTGCGCAAACTGCTAGACATTGCGATGGCGTTAACGCGCCAACCTAAAGTACTGCTGCTGGACGAGCCTACATCGGGCGTCTCTGCCGACGAAAAATTTCCGATGATGGACACGGTCATGCGTGCGCTCAATCAAGAAAATGTGACTGTACTTTTTGTTGAACATGACATGGATATCGTGGAACGCTACGCCGACCGCGTGATCGCGTTCTACAGTGGTCGCATCATCGCCGACGATGTACCCGAGAAGGCGCTGGCCATGGGCGATGTCAAACGCTATGTCACCGGCGATTTCAGCGAAGCGCAAGATCATGCTTGAGATTACCAACATCGCCGTTTCAATACAGTCCGCGCAGGTTCTGCGCAGCGTGTCACTGCGGGTGAGCCAGGGACAGATGATCGGTCTGATCGGTCGCAATGGAGCCGGCAAAACCACGACCTTGCGCGCGATCATGGGTCACCTGCCGCTGATCAGCGGCTCGATTCGTTTTGATGGTCTGGATTTATCATCGCTGCCACGACATGCACGCGCCGCCATGGGCATAGGCTACATGCCTGAAGATCGCGGCTTGGTACCGGAACTGACCGTAGAAGAAAACATTCTGATCCCACTCTGGGCCTCCAAAATGGCCAACACCGGACCGCGCCTGAGTTTCGTTTACGAGGTCCTGCCCGAATTGCACGGCATGCGCGAGCGACGCGCACTGCTACTCTCGGGTGGCCAGCAAAAACTCGTGGCACTGGGACGTGCATTGGCTATCGGTACCCGCCTGCTGCTGCTCGATGAACCCTTCGAGGGTGTGGCGCCTGCGCTCTCGGCTCGTTTGTCTGAAGTAATCGCCGGTCTGCGCGGCAGCGAGCTCTCGGTGCTGATTGCACAATCGGATCTGAATCATTCACGTAAACTGCTCGACGCAGAAATCGTCATCGAGCGTGGCGCCAATTCGCCGGCTAGCTGATCTTCATGAAACTCTCGCGCTCACGATTTTCCGCATGATCGATTGGCGTCATCACATCACCCTGCCCGATACGCGCACCGAGACCCACTTCGGTAACCGATCATTGCGTTGCTTTACTGTCAGACCACCTTCGTTTTATGCGATGTTCTCGCAGGCGGTCGCAACGCGCCCTGAGCACGAAGCACTGGCTTGCAATGATCAACGCTGGAGCTACCGACAGCTGGATACCGAAGTCGATCGCATAGCGAATGGTCTGGCAGCGCGTGGTCTGCAAGCGGGTGAACGCGTGGTCATGTTCATCAGCAATCGCGCCGAGTTCATGTCGGTTCTCTTCGCGCTACAAAAACTAGGCGCGATCGCCGTACCCGTCGGTACGCGCGAGCAAGGTCCCGGACTGGCTTACATCGTTCAACAATGTGGTGCCGTCGGAATCTTTTTTGATGATGATCTCGCCGATCGCATTCCCGACAGCGCCACTGCCCCTGCCCTGCGACTACGCATTACCACCGGCATCAAAGGAGAAACGCTCTCCTCGCTCAATGGACCCGATATTGCGCCAGCAATAGTCGATGAAGAAGTCTGTGCCTGCATTCTTTATACCTCAGGCACCACCGGCAATCCCAAAGGCGCAATGCTCACGCATTTCAATATTGCGCATTCGGTGATTCACTTCGAGATTGCGCTGAAACTCGATCACGAAGATCGTGCCGCACTCGCCGTACCCGCAAGCCATGTGACTGGCCTGATCGCGTTGATTGCGGTGATGGTGCATGTGGCCGGCACGCTGGTGATCGTGCCTGAATTCAAGGCAGCGTCTTTTGTTCAACTCGCCGCGCGCGAGCGCATCACCTACTCGCTGCTGGTACCGGCGATGTATCAGCTGTGTCTGATGCAAGCAGAATTTCGCACACTGAATCTGAGCGCATGGCGAGTCGGCGGTTATGGCGGTGCGCCTATGCCCGTGCCCACCGTCCAGTCACTGGCCGAAGCCGTGCCCGGACTCACATTGGTGAACTGCTATGGTTCCACCGAAGTCACCTCACCTGCCACCATCATGCCGCTGGGGCTCTCTGCGATTCATAACGACAGCGTGGGCATTGCGGTGCCCTGTGGTGACATTCGCGTGATGAATGACGAAGGTCAGCCGGTGGCGACGGGCGAATCCGGTGAATTATGGATAGGCGGCCCGATGGTGGTGCCGGGCTACTGGGATAACCCGGAAGCGACGGCCAAAGGATTTGCGGACGGCTGCTGGCGTTCGGGTGACATTGGCTCGATGGATGAACAGGGACTGGTGCGCATCTTCGATCGCATCAAGGACATGATCAACCGCGGTGGTTTCAAGATTTATTCGGTTGAAGTGGAGAACGCGCTGATGTCCGTGCCGGGTGTGGTGGAAGCTGCGGTGGTTGGTCATCCCTGCCCTGTGCTCGGCGAGCGGGTGCATGCTTACCTGTATGTGACCGACAAAACGCTGACTGCTGAAACAGTGCGCGCGCATTGCGCGGAGAGACTGGCTGACTACAAAGTGCCTGAGCAGGTGGTGTTGACTGAGGGTCCGTTGCCGCGAAATGCGAACGGTAAATTATTGAAGCGCGCGCTGCGTGGCTGATGCGCGGCATCAGTGCTGACAAGGCACGAAAAATAATTTTTTCGAGCGCACAACGAAAGACGCTGGATCCCGGCCTGCGCCGGGATGACAGTAGTTGTTGAGGCCACGGTAAAATTCCAACCGTCATCCCGGCGCAGGCCGGGATCCAGTGTCTTTGTTTGCATACCACCAGCTTGAATCGCCAACAGACCAGCTTCAGATATCAGATGCCGACCAGAAGAAAAATATCCGCATCCGCACCCGCATAACCCGCTCTTGCACCCAGTGCGTCTTCAATTCATTCCACTTCGCCACACGCTCCGATATGAATTTATTGATTTTTAATGAGCTCATTGATCATCGAAAGGCTTGCCGACATTGCTTTATAGTTGGGGTGGCTTGTAAGATTTTTTTCTTGAAAAAATTTTAATCGCAACTCTCTTTCTGTTTTCATTGATACTAGGGCCTGAATCTTATTTTTTCTTCCCTTTTCGTTATCCGATTTGACTTTTCCATGCCAGTCACCCAGTAAATTTCTTTGGCTTTCGTATTCGCTGTTTTTTTCTTTGATTTTTGTATCGATATTTTCAGAGTCAAAATTATCTGAAGCGTATTCGTCAATGGTTATCTTCTTCAGAGAATCAGGATTCTTAATAAGGCCATCAATTGCACCAAAACAGGCTGCTGTTGCATGAGTATCGCCCGCCTGTCCGGTCTTGAAAAATCCGTGGCCGCCGTTGGTTGTCATGAATATTTTGGCATTACCACCGCTGCCGTTTATTTTTTCAACAGCACTAATACTTTGGCTGGCCGGAACAATATTATCCTTGGTAGGATGCACAAAAAGACAGGGAATATCTTTGGGCATTTGCTCAAGTCGATAAAAAGGTGATATCTCTTCATTGAGATTTTTATTCATGACCGGGTTATTTTTAAAATTTATCTTGTCTTTCGAATTACTGCTGCTACCAGCATGTCGTCTAGACATCTGGGACTCTAGGTCTCGTTCAAAATTAGGGCCGCCAAGCTCATCCGTCATCTCAAAAATTCTTGTGTGCGCCGAATCCAGATTCGGGCTCATAAAAACAACTTGCTTGATGAATTTTTTATCTTCAGCAGAAATATTTTTATCTGTGAGAAAACTAGCAAGCTGAAAACCGCCCCAGCTATGAGCCACCACACAAAATTCTTTCTCTTTGAAATCTGGCAGCTGACGAAAGTAGTGAATAACTGACTGAAGATCTCTCACATAATTGGGTGGACTGGCAAATGAATCTGACGTATTCGCCAGCCCCGGCTTGCTACTTCCGGCGATTTCAGGCGCTATCAGGGTGCTACCACGTTCGAGAGACCATGAAGTCAGGTTGTCGAATGTGTCGTCGTAAGAAAGATCAGGTCCCCCGTGCAAAAAGAGAATTACGTTTTTATTTTTTTTAGTTTCATCGGTACTAAATATTTGAAGCGAAACGTGATTAGCCAGTTCAACTTGATCAACTTGTCGCTGTACTTTTGATGTGGACGAGGACGCTTCTGAGGCAACCGCCTGCCCTCGGGGCAAAACTACCGGATTGCTGCTCGGGAGTTTTGCCGAATCGCCTGCCGCGGGAAGGGAACCAAGCGCTTGAGCGAGTTCTGATTGTTTCGTCAGAGACGATTTTTCCTCCCGAACGTGCATTTTAGGTGACTCATCCCGAGGTGCCGAAGCCTTATCTTTGCCATCGTTTGGAACGCCAGGCATCTGGTCTGGCAAAGGTACAGTCACCTCGTTAATTGGTCTCATGATTCCCTTAAAAGATAAGTTGATTACTTGGGGATAGTGCCAAGGACCACGAGAAAGTTCCAGACCGCATCAATAGGCCGGCCCGTTTGTTGTCTGGATGTGTTCGAATACCGCCACATAAGTGGCGGGCAGACGCGAGTAACACTTGTGTCAAGTGACTTTGTCGGTCAGGCGGTGCGGTGCGCTGAGCGGCCACAGCAAGAGGGGCCACTACTGATCTGGTGAGCGATGTTGAAGCTGGCGGTAACGTGGGTGCGCAGTCTACAATCGATTGAAGTCGCAGAAAGCGTGGTGAGAATGTTCAATCGCAGTCACGCTGATATAGCGCACTGAGCAGATGCAGAGGTACTGATCTAAGTAATTCAGACCTACACTGGCAGCGCACCGCGGCCCGCATAAATAGCCGATGCACCGAGCCCTTCCTCAATCCGCAGCAGCTCATTCCACTTCGCCATCCGCTCGCTGCGAGCGAACGAACCTACCTTCAGCTGTCCCGCGTTCCAGCCCACGGATAAATGCGAAATCATCACATCTTCCGACTCACCCGAGCGTGCAGACACAATCGTTGAAAAACCGCAGGCCTTCGCAGCCTGCAAGGCATCGAAGGTTTCGCTGATGGTGCCGGCCTGATTCGGCTTGATCAGCACCGCATTGCAGGCCTTGTTCGCTGAGGCCTCACGCACGCGCGCTGCATTCGTGACCAGATAATCGTCGCCGATCACCTGCACCTTCGCACCGGCCGCTTGGGTGAAGGCAATCATGCCTTCGGTGTCATCTTCCGCTACTGGGTCTTCTACGGAGAGAATCGGGTATTTCGCCAGCCAGTCGAGTAGCACGGCGATCCATTCGTCGCGCTGATACGACCTGCCCTCCAGACCGGGGCGATAAACACCGTCACTGCCGAACTCTGAGGCGGCAATATCCAGCGAGATCATGACCTCGCCGTTCCCGTAGCCTGCTTTCTCGATAGAACGCGTCAGCATCTGCAGCGCTTCTTCATTGCTCGCGAAATCAGGCCACCAGCCGCCCTCATCTGCCACACCGGCACGACGCCCGGCATCAGACATCAGATCACCGGCGGCGCGATAGACATTGGCCACCATCGCCAGTGCTTCATCCATGCTGTGCGCGCCGACTGGCATCACCAGCAAATCCTGAATATCGATACGGCGACCGGCGTGCGCGCCACCGCCAAAGATCTGTATCTCGGGCAGCGGCAGCAGTACGGGCTGATCGCCTGCGAGGTAACGCCAGAGCGGTAGTCTCTGCGACGCGGCTGCCGCGTGCAAGACCGCCATCGAGGTCGCGATCAAGGCATTACCGCCCAGCCGCCCTTTGTTCGGCGTGCCATCGAGTGCAATCAGTTTTTGATCAACGCCGCGCTGATCCAGCGCATCGCTGCCGATGATGGTCGGCGCAATCTCGCGGCGCACATTGGCCAGTGCTTTTTGCACGTCATAGCCACCAAAAGCAGCACCACCATCCCGCAACTCAATCGCTTCGTTACTGCCGGTTGATGCACCAGCAGGCGCGATACCGCGACCCATCGTGCCGTCTTCCAGATACACATCCACTTCCACGGTCGGTCGACCGCGCGAATCCCAGATACGTCGCGCCTGCAGTGATTGAATTCGCGTACTCATGCAGCAAGTTCCTCTTTCCATGCGGCGCGCATATCAGCGAGCCTGGTTGCGGGTGCCAATGCCCAGCGGCGTGCAAAAGCACGCAGCTGCGCTCGGTCGGATTCAGTGAGATATTCCAAGGGTGATTTGCCGTCTACGCGCGCTAGTAAAATCGCCGCGAGCAGTATCGCGATGCGCGCCTCGATGGCTTCGACGTTCTCCCAGTCCACGCCAGCGAGATAGTGTTTGGTAAAGGCATCGAAACAGGCCAGATAATCCTCCGTCGATGCAGGACGCCACAGGCATTTGGCCATCAGATGCGTCAAGCAAAATGCGGCATCAAATGCCGGATCACCATAGACCGCGCACTCGGCATCCAGAAAGATGGGCCCCACGGGTCCGGCCAGAATATTTTTAGGGCTGATATCGCCATGAATCAGCGCCAGACGATTGCTCGCCGTCTGTTCAATCAATGCCTGCAGCATCGGCGCACAATCTGCATGCACTAACGCGGTGGCGCCGAAATAAGGATCCAGCCGCAGCTCGAAGAAATTGCGGTCATAGGCAAAGTGCTCGGCTAGCGCAGGCTGGTTCGCTGTCGCCGCATGAATCAGCGCCAGTTGACGCGCTACCTGTGCCGCAAAATCGGGACTGACGTGACCATCGCGCAGCTGTATCTTCCAGACCGGGTGCTGCTCGGGTGCCAGCCACTGCATCGCAAAACAATACGACTGAGCGTCCTCACCCAAAATAGCGGGCACTGCTTGCGGTAAGGTCTGTGCCACTTCGCGTATCCAGGCCAGCTCGGCATGATTGCGCGCCAGCGGCGCACTCCAGTGAGAGGCCACTTTCAATTCGGGCAGCGCTTGTTTGATGCACAAAGGGCCGTTACGCGTTTCAACGCGCACGATGAGCGAAGAGACGCCACCCGTCAGGGGCACGATCTCGGGGTTGTCCTCGGCGGCTGCCAGTCCCATGCGCACCAGCGCGGGCAGCACGACGCTTGCCTCGTTGGCCATGCGTGTCAGGCTTTCTGGTTATGGGGCGCAGTGGTTCAGCGTTTTGCGCCTTGTTTTGAACGAAGCGACACTATACCTGACGGAAAAGCAGGTAGGCCTCATCGCCAAAGTACGGCGACCGACGCTCTAGCGACGAAGTGCAAGCGTATGCTCAGAGATGAAAAATCAGCACAAGGACAGCGCCGGTCAGCGCGATCGATGCCCATAAAGCCAGCGCACGCGGCTGAATTAACACCCACTGCAAAACACCACTGCGCTTTGGATGGAGTACGGGTCGCACAGGATGGGCAGTCTTGGGCGCGGGTCTTTGGGGTGATGGCCGGCGGCGCTCCCGACCGTTCCAGCGAGGCGGCACTCGCTCAGCGCGACGCGCTTGCTCACTTGCCTCGGCCTTCGCGATCCATTCATCATGTTGTCGGCGCTTGTCCGGATCTGACAATACTTCATACGCGGCATTAATGATTTGGAAGGTCTGGGTTGCTTTCAGGTCTCCACCATGCCGGTCTGGATGAAACTGCTGACAAAGTGTCTTGTAGGCCGCCCGAATTACCTCGGGTGGCGCGTTGCGCGTCACCTTCAAGTTATCGTAATGCGTATGTGGACCGTTCATGAACCGCTCGAAAATCGGAATAAAAGAAGGCTAATTCAGAATCACAAAATGCATTTGCGTCATCTCAATAAATTGCTTCTTGTCCAAGTTTTCTCTACGCCTATCCCCGCTTAACCATCGCCCTCCTCTGCATGACCACTGGCTGAACGAGCAGATTTGGGGATCTATTCAATGGCACATCGACACTCGCGCCACTTCCGCTGCGCACCATACCCGGCCGGAATGTTTCTTCTCACAAGAAACTATTTCTCAGAATCATGAACAAAGCTGAGTTCCCCACTGCAATTACCTACTCTTTTTCATGCGACACACAACCTGTCTACCATCCCCCACCTTCAAAGCGTTATCAACACGTCAGGCGCTACCGGAAGCGAAAGCGGAAGCGCAATCACTGTCAGCACTGTTTGCCTGCTTTGGCGTGATCATGGGTTCGTGGGCTGGTCGTATCCCTGCCTTACGCGATACCTTGCAACTCTCCGTGGGCGAACTTTCTATCGTGCTGTTGTGCAGCGGACTGGGGGCGGCGTTTGCATCGGCGTTCGCATCAACTTTGTCAGAGCGCTTGTCGCTGCATTTCAAGCTACGGATTAGTCAACGCACAAAACTCGTCAGCGCCGGTCTGGCGCTACTCTTGTTGCTGCTATTGATCGGCATGGCGCCAACCCTGCCACTGCTGATGCTTACTGTTTTTCTGCTGGGTGCCAGCGCCAGTACGTTTGATATCGGCATGAATGCAGCAGCTGCTGGTCAGGAAAATTTGCACGCGCGATCCATGATGGCTAGGCTACATGCTTGCGCCTGCGGTGGTGGTCTTGGCGGCGTCATGCTGGGTAGTGGCATGGCGTGGATGCAGTTTTCGCCGATGCAGCATTTCAGCATGCTGATACCGCCCTGCGCACTACTGCTCTGGCTGGGTGTCCGAGGGCTGAGCAAGGATGTTGCAAGCAATGCGCCGGTCATGAGAAGACCCTCGTTTGTGCTGCCGCGCGGTGATATCGCGCTGCTGGGCCTGCTGGGATTTTTGGCTGCGATGACCGAAGGCAGTATTGCCAACTGGAGTGGCGTTTTCATGGCAGACCAATTCGGTGCCTCCATGAGCTTTGCGCCACTGTCACTGGCCGCCTTCTCTGCCATGATGCTGCTCTCGCGTTTTCATGGTGATCGCCTCAAGACCGCCGTGGGTGCACGTCGTTTGATTTGCGGTGGCTCGCTCATCGCTGGTGCCGGGATTTACCTAGCGGTATTTGCGAGCGGGACCATGACCGCAGTCACGGGCTTTGCCGTCGCCGGACTGGGGTTGGCGCTGGTGTTTCCGTTTGTACTCAGTGCCGCCGGTCAGCAAGGCGCGGTGGCGATTGCCGGTGTGGCGACCATCACCTATGCCGGCAGCGTCATCGGGCCGCCCTTACTGGGCGGTATCGCGCAATCGCTGGGATTGCAGGCGGCGCTAGGCTTTACCGGACTACTCACCTTGGCGATTGCCGGTATCAGTATGCGAGTGCATCTGCTGCGTTAGAGATCCTTTGGAGATCTGTTAAGGATTCGTTGTCGACTTTGGTACCGTGATAAGAGTCCTCCCGCTTGAAATAGCCGATGGATCGCTGGCAGGAAAGCTCAGATCAATCGCCTCATCTAGCAGGTCCTGTTGCTTTTGATCAGACTCATCCGACTGTAAATCCCGCTGAGTCATGTCCTGTGCCGACGCATCGCGCTCATTCACGTCTTTGGGGGTGACCGATAGCGAGGTGTCACCAAAAGAAGATTGGGCGTGCGAATCTTTTTCTGATTTGTCTATTTGCGGGCTGGGCTGAATGGTCATGCTGTCTCTCCTTGATATCGTTGACTGCCTCAATGGCAGAACCGACATACGTTGGATATCAAATCAGCACGAAAGTTTTCGCTATCTGTCCTCGAAAAGTGCCGAGCGATCAAGATCTGCAACATCCGGCACACCAAGTAACGCTAAAGTGATGTCGATTTCTTTTTTCAACAGAGCAATCGCTTTTTCAACACCAGCCTGTCCGCCACTCGCAAGCCCATACAAACCAGCGCGACCAATCAAACAGGCATCTGCCCCGAGCGCCAGCGCTTTGACGATATCGCTGCCACGCCGAATGCCACCATCCATCAACACTTGCATCTTGCCGTTGACCGCATCAACAATCGCTGGCAAGGCCGCAGCGGCAGAAGGCACACCATCGAGCTGGCGACCGCCATGGTTAGACACCATAACGGCATCAGCGCCATGCGACATGGCACGCACCGCATCATCGGCGCGCAAGATGCCTTTGACCGCAATGCGCCCCTGCCAGCGCTGACGCAGCCACTCCAGATCTTTCCAGTTGACCGACGCATCAAACGATGCACTGATGTGCTGCGCCAGCGAGACCAGCTTCTGCGCCGGTGCCTCAGGATTATCAAGATTGCCGAAAGTGAAGCGCGGGCCACTGGCCAACCGCATTAACCAACCCAGTTTGCTCGCATAGTCAAAAATGTTATCGAGTCCAATGCGCGGCGGCACCGTAAAGCCATTACGAACGTCACGCTCGCGCGGTCCTTGTAAAGGCAGATCAACGGTGACCACCAGTACACGTGAACCGGCATCCCAGGCGCGCTGTATCAGCGCATCGGTCATACCTCGGTCTTTCTGGATATACAGCTGAAACCAGAAATCCTTGCGCCCGCGCTGGGCGAGTTGTTCGATGCTGCAATTGGAATTGGTCGACTGACAAAAGCCCACATCAGCGGTCGCCGTAGCGCGTGCGATATGCAGGTCACCCTCGGGCCACAACAATCCTGCCAGACCGGTCGGCCCCAGGATCATCGGTGAGCTCAGTGATTCGCCAAGAATCTCGACCGACTGCTTTCTCTGACTGACATCTACCATCACCCGTGGAGCAAAACGCAAGCTTGCAAGGTCGGCTTCATTGTCACGCAGGGTACGTTCATCATGCGCGCCACCATCGATAAACCCGAACACAGACCGTGGAAGCTTGCGCCGCGCAATGGCGCGCAGGTCGGCAATATTGATTGCTTGCGTGAAGTGCATCGTGTCTGCCTATTGGAATATTGTTGTGCGGACATGATACCGAAGGATGGAGCTAGTCGCCCAGAAACGGTCGGCTAGCATACCCATGGAATTTCATTGATTCAGATTCGACGCCAATAGGCGCTCGCGTCACACCACGCGCTGGCACAGCATGGGACGTAAGTTTACTCAGTGCCTGTTTCAGCAATTACCTTTTTTCTGCTGGGCCGGAGGACAGTGATTTCCTCCGTGCCGCTGCTTCCCCTTACCACTGGGACGCCACCCACCACGATGCAATTCCCAACCTTTGGGCCCCTCACGCCAAGCGGGTTCGGCATAGACGTAACCTGCCCTTTGCCTCTCCCAGCGACCGGATACCCACGCATGCGCACCGCTCTGCCAATTCCAGTAACCGGGTATCCATGCATAACCGGCGCGGGGCGGTGGAATGGGTTCGTTGCGCATTACGGGTGGCGGCGTGCCGCCGGTGATGGTGATACCCCAGCTGATATTGGGTTCGGCGAGTGCATGATTGAATAAAAATGCGCTCATAAGTACAAGGCGCTGTGCGAAATCTTTCAAAAAATTTTCGAGTTAACACCCCCATCATCAACGAGCTGCGCCTCATCAACATTTACTGATTTAGGAGGTTGACCTATCAGGGATTGAATGCATTTGAATGAAGAAAAATTCAAAACGCGGTTTCAAGTACGAAGTGCAACACGGTTTAAAGATACATGAAACACCTGGTGTGGAGTTTTAAATCCCAGTCTTTTTCTCGGACGGTGGTTCAATCGATCTTCGATCATTTTAAGCTCCTCATCAGTGACTGTAGATATGTGGCGTTTTTTAGGAATGTATTGCCTCAGTAAGCCGTTGTAGTCTTCATTCGACCCACGCTGCCAGCTAGCAAACGGATCGGCAAAGTAAGTCGTAGAGCCCAGGGATTGATCGATCAGTTTATGGCCCGCTAACTCCTTACCATTATCGAAAGTGATCGTCTTAGCCCGCGAAGCGAGCGGCGTAAGTCGCTTGATAATGGCAGCACTGACTTGCTCGGAAGTCTTTCGATAAACTTTGGCCACCACTGCGTAGCCGCTTTTTCTCTCCACCAAGGTGACGATGGCGTGTTGGTGCGCCGCCCCAATGACGGTATCGCCTTCCCAGTGACCGACATGAGCGCGTCGCTCAATCGATTCGGGGCGCTCAGCAATCGAGCGTCTATCAGGGATTTGCCCTCGTCGATCATGGCCACCGGCATAGCGCTTGCGCTTTTGTTTCTGGCAACGCAAGGAAAGCCATAAATGACCGCCTATCCGCTCCTCGTACCGATTCTGGGCTTGACAGGGTCGATACCCTCGACGGCCGGAGCCACGCGCCAGCTCTCGACTAATGGTCGATTTATGGCGCCCCAGAATCCGGGCAATCTCAATTTGGGTTAGTCCTGCTTTCATAAGCGCTTGAATCTGATAACGTTCGGTTTGGCTGAGGTGTGTATAGGTCATATGCTTCTTCGACTGGCCGGTCAAAAGGCTTTGATACTAATGCACCTCAGCCATCCAACCCGTTAATCAAAGTTGCACTTCGTCCTTGACTTTATCAAACTTAATAGAAGGATCTATTTCTAATAAATCTCTCTTTAATTTTTTAATTAAAAGAGAGAAATTTAATTCCTCCACCTCTGAAAGCCCCGAAAATTCAACAACTTTTTGAAGGTCAACCTTAGCGACAGCAACAAAATCGTCCTTGTTTTCTTGATTTATTGTGTTTTTATCTAAAGACTTTGCATACCCAACCATATCCGGAAATATAAGAATTCCCAAAACACCCTTATGCTTAAGAAACTTAGACATTATTTTTTTCATTGAAGTTTTAAGTAAATCCTTGTCTATCGCTTCGACGTCAATTTCACCTGATATCCTTTGATTTGACATGGTCGTTAATTCATCGACCACGTCATTAAATATTCTTCCTAGTCCGTCATTATTCGCCTTAGAACCACCGGGAAATCCGTAAATATACGGATACAATTTTATTCGCTGCGGGTAACCAATTAAAGCTTCAAAAGAAACAGAGTCCATATCTTTTGTTCCGGTTTCTAAATAGCGAAGAAAAGCATCTTGCAAAGGATTTTTTAAAACATTGTTCAAATTATCTTCTTTATTTTTTTCAAACTCAGAGAACCGCCAAGAAGTTTTTAAATGATCACACAAATCTTTTCTTGAAAATTTAGGAGAGCCCGTAACATCAGCTGGCAATCCTTGATTTTTTCGCAGTTTAATTTTAGCGGTTATTTGTTGATGGGCATAAAATTTAGCAGCAGCGGACTGCATGTACATCACCTTATTCTGCAATGCGGGTATCAGGAAAACTGGTGACTCCGACGAATCCCTCTCTGAATATTGACTCAAAAAATCCATCACTTCTTTGAACGATTCTTGGTTCCATTGTCGGTCAGAGAAATGAAAAAAATTTAGGAATGCACTAATAGCATCATCAGAAAAACCCTTATTTTTTAAATCAGTCGTAATGAGCTTATCGATAATTTGATCTTCATTGCCAATCAAATAGCGCGATCTGAGTAACCCATCCGCCTGGACTTCAGGTCCAATCGACGAAGTTTTATAGTCTTTATCAACAAGAATTTCCAGAAATTTGGATGATGAAACTTTCCCACTATTTTTTACATCGTCAAGCAAATTTCTTGTCTTGGTACTTTTTTCAAAATTTTTTTCCACAAATCCAACAAACCATTCTTTCGCTCGCCATTCATGGTAACGACTGACAAGTCCATTAAATTTTTGTGTTATTTTTCCCAACAGGCTTGATGCAGTTTGATAATCATTTTCTTGTACGTATAAACGAGGATTAATAAAAATAATCCCTCTTTCACGATCAAAATTGATTTCGTTTTTCAGCCCGAGATGCCTCTCCCCCATGGTTTTCAACCCGGTGTTGTTTGAATAAGAATTGGCTTTTGACGCGGCCGGCAGCATAGACGTCCCTGAATCAGCAGCCCCCATCAAGAAGTAAGGGCCTATATCACTAGTACGATGGTAAAAGACTTGCCTGAAACAGGCAGTTTATCGATGGATAACTGGTGTACTACAAAGCGCGTAACGGATTAACTACAGCTCAATCCACCCAAGCAGCACAGCGATCAGCGTAAGTTCAACCCGGTTGGCAACGCCAAATTTTTTCTAGACGTTGTAGAGATGGGTACCGACGATATGGAGAAGATTTTTAAAGTTTCGGCGATTCGATTGGCAGATGAACTCAGGGCAAGATCGCTGAAGACACCAAAGTCGACCCGGCACGCTTGGACGGATTCCCGAGGGCACTGGTCTTGAGCGAGTAGCGCACCTCGAACTGAGCGACAGGCCATAGGCCTCAATAAAACTGATACCGAAAAATACTTTCTTCGAACAAAGTCACTGCCAGATGCCGTGGCGAGTTTTGAACATCATCCTTGGCAATGACAAGACTTCTGGCACAACGAATTCGCAACACTAGTATGTCGTCGCTGAACTGGCCAGCAGCAAGACGCGCTATCGTGAGCGCGGGATTGCCTATCAAGCCGCCCCGCTCCTTCTGACGAGGTCCTTTACTCACGCGGGTGCCGGGATAAGGTGAAAGGTCTTCCAGTTTCGCAGCCGGTTAAATAGAGGATCACACTTGGCTATCTTTGGCGATACATGGTTCGATTTGTTCATGTCGGATGCACCTGGTAGCGATGGTGCTGCCAGGTCCGAGCATGAGCGCATGCATGCGCACTCCGACGCTTATTTTCAGGTGACTGATCAACTGGTTGTTGGGAAGCACAGGCTGGAGCATTGGCCGAACCGCCGCATCAGCGTATGGGTAGGATCATCGGACCAGAATCCAAACCAATCTGATGATGCCGAGGAGCGCATGCTGCGCTTCGGCTTTGAAGCGCGCACCGGTGATCTGCTGATACCGATGCTGAGCGAGCCGTACGGCGTCGGCATCAGCATGCCGATCTGGCAGGCGCAAGACCTGTCAGCGACCGAGGCATTGGTAGGCTCGCTCCAGAAAGATCTTCAATCGCTGATCGCTGGCCAGCCTGCCGACGACCCGACCAATGACAGCCTCCCGGGCGAAATGTTGTCATCCGCGCTGATGTCGCGCCTGCCACATGGTCCTGATCCGTTGAACCGGGACAGCAAGGCACTAAAAAAAATCTGCACGGCCTATGGCATCAAAAATTTTCCGCAAGAACAGGAATTCATCGAGTTCCTGTTCGACGATTTGCCCTGCCGCGTAATGGCGCATCCCTACCTTCCCTGCACGCTGTTCGATTTTTTTCTGATGGATGCATGCGCGCTGCAGGGCAGCCTGCGGACTTTGCTGATGCAAACTCTACTGCGACTTAACGAGACCAGCGGTCAGTTCGCTTCCATGTCCCTCGGCCTGGACCACCGGCATTTCATCGTGGCGACTGCTTGTGTCGGCGCCGACGAGCCAGCCGATCAACTCCAGCCGCTGCTGGAGCGCTGGATAGAACTTTCGCGGGATATTCGATCCCTATGTAAGACCTTGATACTAGAGGACGTGATGCTGCAATTCGAGATCGGCCCGGCCGTGGAGGAAACCGTTCCATGATGCTGTCCAGAATTCTCGGGAGCACAAGCCTTGCAAAAGTCCCGACGCCCTTTAACCCCGCTTCAAAAAGTCCGGCACCAGCCCAAACCACGACATCAGCTGACCGGCTGGCGTCTGCGAAAGAGTCGTCCGAGGCTAGGTTCAAGGCCGCAGCCAAGACGGTGGGCGACGCCCTGCCAGCTGCAGCGAACGAGCACTACCAGAAAGCGGTGCAAGATCGCTGGAATCACATCCACGAAAAAATCTTCAGCCCACTGGGGTCGCGACTGAAGAAAAATGACTTCAGCCAGATGTTAAGCAATGCGATCAGCAAAGCAAGCAAAGAGATCGATGCAGCACTAGACCGTCTGAGCATCGATGCCGATCGATCATCGCTGCTCGCCAACCGAAAAGAGGCCAGCGCTCTGCCGCAGCTGACCAAAAGCAAGGATGGTCGCTTCAACCTGATCCGAAAAGCCCCGCCGATCGAGAACCTGGTCCTCCGCGGTGGCGGTGCGAAAGGTATCAGTTATGGTGCGGCACTCGAGCAGTACCAACTAAGCGGTTATCTGGATGGCCTGAAGCGGATTGCCGGCTCATCCGCGGGTGCTTTAACAGCGACTTGCCTTGCCTGCGGCGTGTCTGCATCGCAGTTCGACAAAATCGACTCCGAGCAGCTGTTCAAATCAGCGGCCAGTACCTACCTGAAGGATATCCAAAACATCTACCCTGACCTGAAGTTTGTCGCCTCTAAAGGTATTCTCACCGGATTGAGTGCGGTGAGAACCGTGGACACCTCCACCGCAGAGCGGGTACATAACTTTCTATCTGAGCACTTTGACACGCCGGCCTTCCAAAAGCGTCTTCTCCAAATCGTGGACGAACACAAGGAAGATCAGGGTTTTGCCGTCGACGTCACCCAAAGATTGTTGCGGCTGATGGAAAAGCCGGACTTCGACCAGTCCCGCCAAGACAAGCTGATCACTTTCCGGGACCTGAGCCTGCTGCACCAGTTAGCGCCCGATACCTTCAAGGAGCTCACACTGACCGCCTGGGATCCTGATAACAAATGTACTGTGTACTTTGACAAAGACAAAACGCCTGATATTCCCCTCTGCTACGCGGCGCGAAGTTCCATGTCTTTTCCGGTGGCTTTCAAACCCGTGGCGATGGACATCGGCGATGATCAGGGTACGCGCACTCTGATTGACGGTGGCGTTGGCTCGAACCTGCCTGTGGAGGTGTTCGAGCCACCATCAGCGGACCCGATAGAAAAAGAGTTGAACGCCGCCAAGACCCTGATGTTTGTTTTTGACATGCAAGGCATGGCCTATCAGGTGATGACCAGTGGCGGCGTAGCAACCAGCAACTTGGAGCAAGAACGAGAAAAAGCAATCAAGGTCAGAAAAAACTCCTTCATCGCCAAGGTATACACTTGGTTTCTGGGCACGGACCCCAAGCAAACGAGATTCGAGGACCAAAACAAACTGTGGAACGCCGGACCGAACGCCGTGCCAGTTTTTCATGGAACGATCAGTTCGACCAGCGCGAACGTTTCCACCTCGCGCGCGCATGCCGCACGACTTCAAGCCGCCACCGAAGCACTGGAGCAAATCCGTCAGCGAGAAAGTCAGGCCTACTTCATTAGTTGCAGTACATTGGATGAGGTGGCACGACAGTTGTCGGCCGATGAAAAAAAAGCTCTTGAAGCACTCCCCGCCCAGCCGAATAGTCCTGATCTGAAGAGTACCGCCGACAAAGCTCAAGCAGCTGAACGGAAAGCTGAACAGGAAGCTAAACGTGAAGCTCTACGGGTCGCTGAACAAACCTCCAGTGGCCAGGCAGTGCATGAGGCGCAGGCAGCTCTACGATTAGCCAACGCCTCGCTCAAAGCAGCTAGCGCCGCCAGAATGGCTGCGGATGGAGCGCTGCTCCTTAGGCAGCTTGCCGACCATTTGAACCCGACTGCGCACAGCCCCATCCACGACACGCTTGTCTGAGAAGCGCGACGAACGCCTGTCTAATGGATGCGCAGAAAAAATCCTCACCGGTTGTTTTCATTCTGATTGCACCGACCCTCACCGGTGGCGTTAGATTTTTGAATCACATCAAAAGAGAATTTTTTTGCTTCAAACAATCCGTTACGCGCTTATCGATGACAGCGGGACACAGATCGAATTGAAGACCCCTATCGTCAATCCGACAGAAAAAGACTTGTCTTGCGGAGCCAGTTTATCGGTACGTGATTAGTGTCTGACGAAGCGGTAAACGACTTGACTACAACTCAATCAACCCATGTCGCACGGCGATCAGAGTAAGTTCAGCCTGATTAGCAACGCCGAGTTTTTGCTTGACGTTGTAGAGATGGGTACCGACGGTACGTGGGGAAATATTCAGAAGTTCGGCAATTTGATTGACGGATGCACCCTTGGCGAGCTGGATGAAAACACCAAACTCGCGCTCCGATAACACTTCGATCGGACTTTTTTCGCCGTTGAATTCTTCGAGCGCCATACGCTGCGACAAATGGCTATCGATATACATGCGACCTTCGTTCACTTGCCGGATCGCGTGAATCAACTCATCCGGCGCAGTGCGTTTGGACAGATAACCGAGCGCGCCGGCCTTGAGCATGTAGCGCACATAACTCGGATCCTCATGCGACGACAACCCCAGCACGCGCGCGTGTTTGTCGCGCGCCACGATACGACGCGTAGCCTCAACGCCCATGGTTCCGCCTAGCGAAATATCCATCACGATCACATCGGGCTGCGTCGTTGCTATTTGCTGATAAGCCACCTCGGCCGACTCTGCCTCGGCCACGACACGGATATCTTCGGTTGCTTCGAGCAGCATGCGAAACCCCATGCGAACCACTGCATGATCATCCACCAGCATGACATTGATTGTTTTTTTCATGAGCTGTGACTTTCCTTGATGGGAAGTGATACGACCACTTCAAGCCCGCCTTCGGCTGCGGTCTGAAATACGATCTGACCACCATGCGACTCGGCGCGTTCCTGCATACCACGTACGCCGTAATGACCTTCGCGTTTGACAGAGGATGCGCCGCGCCCGTTATCGGCAATAGCAAGCGTTAATTGTCCTTCACTACTGCTCATGCGAATGTGCGCCGCTGTAGCGCCTGCATGACTAACAATGTTGGTAACCGCCTCTTGAATGATGCGGTAAGCCGATAACTCAAGCGTCTCTTCCAATGCCGGCACAGTGCCGGCGACTTTGAGATCAAAACGGATATCCGGATTGTTATGCTGTGTTTCGGTCAGCAAATCGCGTACGGCATCAACTAAGCCCATGCCTTCAAGCTTGATCGGGCGCAGCCGGGGAATCATTCGATGCATGGCATCCGAAGTCATGCCAGCAGTATCAAACAACATCTTGGCATGCTGCTCCAGCGGACCGCCGGCCACATCCGGACGCTGCATCATCGACTTGGCGATACTGCGAATCGCGGTCAGCGATTGACCCAACTCATCATGCAGCTCCAGCGCCAGTGCGGCACGCTCTTCTTCGATGCGTGCATGCAGCTGCTTGGTAAATTCTCGCTGAGCTTCCAGCCGAGCCTGTGCTTCGGCACTGGCCTGGCGCACCAGAATATTGTCCTCAACCGCTTGTGCCATGCGATTGAAAGTACGTCCCATCTGCCCTGCTTCCTTTCCCGGCAGGGGCGGCAGGCGGACTTGATGACCACCGCGCTCGATCTCACTCAAACCGCGCTCGATTTTTTCGAGTGGCGCGACCCACAGACCGACAAGCCAGAACAATGCAATATCGGCCAGCACAAACAGAATCAATTGCGAGAACAGGATATTTCTCAGGTTGTCCCAACCATCGAGAATGGCGCGCGTCGGGTTAGCGACAATCACCAAGCGCGCGTCACCAATCTCTATCACTCGCTTCATTTCCGGTGGAGAGACTAAGCTGGCATACCATTGCGGCGCGTCACGGCCGGCTTTGTACGTTGAGGGAGGCGACTGATAGCGCAAAACGCCTGCTTTGTCATAGAGCACAATATCATTGGCGCGTACCCGGCCGGTCGCCTGGAGGAAGGCAATCAGTTCGGTCAGATCACGGCTGGCATACGAGCTGGCTACCCGCGCCAGCAGCTGCGCGGAGATACGACTCGACGCTTCCATCTCCTCACGCACACTGTCGCGCGTGGAAGTGACCTCAACCCGAATCAGGATCAGGAAAATCAGCACGGTCAGTGCGAGAAAAATCAAATTGATCTTGAGCCTCAGGCTCATGCCAGGGCGGGATGCGGTGGCGCTGTCCACGGAAGTGGTGGCCCTGGTCTCGGCGGGGTTCATCATAGTTATTTTCGGTTGCGTTGCAGCATGGCAGCCGGGTGCGTCTGTTACGGCCTGTCTCTGGGTCGCATCATAGCAGTAGGCTTCGCCGGGCTGACTGGCGGGTACCGGGGCAAACGGGCTGCAACACGCTGTTCATGAAAATCATGAGCCCAATTTACGCGTTTCGCAGATGCATCCCGACGGTGCTCAGGTCATGATCAGTTCCGCTGAATGGGTTTTCCATTCAGTAAATTCAAACCTATTAGGAGATAATCATGGCATGGACTACACCTGCAGCGACTGATCTGCGTTTCGGCTTCGAAATCACGATGTACATCGCTAACCGTTAATTCGGTTATCTGGCAGCCTGGTCTTTTGACTGGCTGCCAAAGTATGAGAATTCTAAAGACGGCCCCCGGGCCGTTTTTTTTCGCATACGAAAGTGCCATTTTGATAATTTCCATAGATAACAGCACCCCGAGCCAAAAAACCTGTAAAAAGTTTCGAATAATCAAAGAATTTAATGATTTTCATGATGGGAAGCTGAGGAGGACTGAGATAACCTCGCTAACTTTTTAATTCGCCCCACTTTGGGGCAATACCGTACCTTCATGCAAACAACTAAAACAACCCTCGCCGTGATGATCGGCGCCTGCTTTGCCTCCCAGACTTCTCTCGCTCAAGAAGAAACTAAAACCTTGTCGCCCGTGGTGGTGACAGCAACACGTGTAGAACAGGATAGTTTCGATGTTCCAGTCTCAATTGACCGAATTGAGAAAAGCACTATCCAGGATGGCCAACTCCGCATGACTCTCTCCGAGAGCCTGTCGCGCGTCCCGGGCATCACCGCCCAGAACCGCAATCAAATGGCTCAGGATCCGCAGATTTCTTCTCGTGGTTTCGGAGCGCGCTCCGCTTTTGGTGTGCGCGGCATTCGTTTGTATGTGGATGGCATTCCGCTCTCCATGCCAGACGGTATTGGTAACCCCGGAAGTATTGATCTGAGCTCGATTGGTGCCATTGAAGTTCTGCGCGGACCATTCTCCGCAATGTATGGCAGCTCCTCGGGTGGCGTAATTCAGCTATTTACCGACAAACCGCCAGCGACACCTGAAGTCAGCGGCGATGTTTTATTCGGGTCCTTTAACACCCGTAGAGAGTCGGTTCAGGCAGCCGGCATCAGGAACGGCGTCGAATATCTGGTGAATTTTTCCGATTACTCTTCCGACGGATTCCGCGCGCAGAGCAGAAACGATAAGCAGCAAGCGACTGCCAGATTTGGCGTGCAGATTTCTGAAGATACAAAGCTGACGACACTGATTAACTGGTTTGATCAGTTCGCGCAGGACCCGGGTGGGTTGATTGGTACTCGATCGGCCGGAACCACTGCTGCCACTGCAGTAAATCCTGGCGCCCTACCCGGAGCCGCAGTCTACAATCCATCGGGTGTCAGCCAAGGTGCAATTGGAGCCAATACGCGAGTCATCAGGAGCAATACTCAGGTTGGATTTAATCTGGAACACAAATACGACAGCAACAATACATTCAATTTCATCGCCTATGCGGGACAAAGAGATAACCTCCAATATTTGGCAATTCCAAACCCACCTGACTATACGCCCGGCCGAGCCAGCAGCATTAGCCGAACCTTTTACGGTACAGAGTTAAGAGGCACCAACAAAGGCAATTTATATGACAAGCCTTACACGCTCACTTATGGCATCAATCTTGGCTTCATGAGCGATGACCGTCTCGATCAGGCAGCCACGTCAGGTGTTATTACCGCTGGCGCAGCACCCAATCGTGACGAAAACCAAAAAGCAAATAACTTTGACCAATTTGTTCAGGGAATGTGGTCTGTGGCAGAACGCTGGGACATACATGCTGGCATACGCCGTACGCGTTTAAATCTGAACATCAAACCAAACATAAGCGGCGGTACGAGCCCGACAGCGGCCGATCTATCTTATGAAAAAACGGTTCCCGTTATCGGTACGGTTTTTAAAGCCAGCCCTGTGCTGAATTTTTACGCCAATATCGGTCGTGGCTTTGAAACGCCGACACTTATTGAGATTACTTACGCTAATCCCGGCACGCCATCGGCTGGCCCCAACCCTAACTTGAAACCGAGCACGAGTACAAATATAGAAATTGGTACCAAGTGGCTGGTATCGGATACCTCTCGTGTAAATGCATCAATTTTTGACATCTCCACTAATAATGAAATCGTCATCGACCAGCTAAGCGGCACAACTGCAAGCTATAAAAATGCAGGAAAAACCAAGCGTCGTGGTTTTGAGCTATCGGCAGAAGCGATGCTCAGAAACGACCTGTCCGCTTACGTGGCATACACTTATCTTGATGCAAGCTTTCAATCCCAATTTCAAACCGGAAGTGGCACAGGTTACAACACAGGCACAGTAACACCAGGACTTGCTATCCCAGGCACCTACAGAACACAGTTTTATGGTGAACTTCTCTGGAAATACCAGCCATGGGCACTGCAAACTGCCATTGAAGGTCGCTATAACAGCCGCGTTTATGTGAATGACCTGAATAAGGAAAGTGCACCTTCGCACGCAGTTTTCAGCCTGCGCGGTAGTCTGCAGCAGCAAGCCGGCAAATGGAAAATCACCGAGTACGCAAGAGTCGACAACTTGTTTGATGAGACATACATTGGTTCGGTCCGTGTCGGTGATTCAAACACTCGCTTCTACGAACCCGCCCCCGGCCGCAACTGGATCGTCGGCGTGAAAGCCAACTACGCCTTCTAATCCACGCAAGCCCTCAAAGCCCGCATTACACTGCGGGCTTTTTTTACGCCGGGCGACGGCCGATTGATCCACTATACTGAAGTCAATCAGATTACCTGACCGCGACCATGGACACTGCAATCGCCCGCGCCATTGCCAACCACTTCGACCTCTTGCAATTGCCACCTGGCTTTCATGA
>JAIXYM010000029.1 GCA_027490255.1 Oxalobacteraceae bacterium
ACGCAGGCGCCGACTGGCTTGATGCTCGGTACGGGTACTCGCATCGTTGCGACAGAAAAAAATCACGCGCAGGGCAATATGATCAACACGCAAAATGCGCTTGATATTGCGATTGCCGGCGAGGGATTTTTTCAGATCACCATGCCAGACGGCACGCTTGCCTACACTCGTGATGGTTCATTCAAGCTCTCCAACGTGGGGCAGCTGGTGACCGCGACAGGTAATCCGCTTGCACCACCCATCATCATTCCAGGTAATGCCTCATCGATCACGATTGGTGAAGATGGCACCGTGAGCGTAGAGATATTTGGTGGTGGTGGCGCACAGCAGCTGGGTCAGATTCAGGTCGCGCGCTTCGTGAATGCCGCCGGCTTGACGCCTTTGGGCGGCAATCTCTACAAGCAAACCGTCGCCAGTGGTGCGCCTCAGTTGCTCAATCCAGGTACGCAGGCGGCCGGCACGCTGCGTCAAGGCATGCTGGAGGCGTCCAACGTTAACGTGGTTGAAGAAATGGTCAACATGATCGAAACACAGCGTGCGTATGAAATTAACTCTAAAGCCATCTCCGCCGCTGACGGCATGCTGCGCTTCCTGAATAACAACCTGTAATCATAGAACGACAGGAATTACATGAATAAGCTCACGACCATAACGACATTGGCTTCCGCTGCACTAATGGCTGCATGTGCTGGTCCGATGCCGGTAGCGCACACGCCGGAATTCGCACCGGTGACGCCTTTGCCTCCAAATTTGAACAGAAATGTGACAGGCGCCATCTTTGCAGCCGACAGCACCGATCTGTGGCAAGCCAAGCGCCGCGATTATCGAGTGGGTGACATCATCACCGTTTTGTTGTCGGAGTCAACGCAAGCGGCAAGATCGCTCAACAACGAAACCAGCCGTGAGTCCTCCAATGATTCGGTCCCGGCCGGCGTCAACACGGCGCTGCAAGCCGCCAACGTCACGTTAAATGGCACCAAGCTCCTGAATGGACTTAAAACCGATGGCGCGAACATTTCCAATAGAGGTACGGGTGTCGCAGATCAGCGCGCTTCGTTGTCCGGTTCCGTCGCTGCCACTGTGATCGAAGTACAGGCCAACGGCAATCTCGTCGTTCGGGGTGAGAAGCAACTCTCGCTGTCCGAGGGTGGCGAAGTGATTCAGGTATCCGGTGTGATTCGCCCCAATGATGTGAGTGCGATTAATACCGTGCAGTCGCGTCGTCTGGCCAATGCACAAATTACGTATCGCGCTGTGGGCGACCTGGCGAATGCAACGCGTGCAGGATGGGGTACCAGTTTCCTCTATAAATTCTGGCCGTTCTGAGAAAGATTTTCATGAAATTTCCCCTTAAACGACTTATCGGCACATTGGCCTTAAGCTTGATAGTGATTCAGCCCGCACAGGCTGATCGCGTCAAGGACTTGGCCTCTGCCGCTGCGGCGCGTACCAATCAGCTTGTCGGCTACGGTATCGTGGTGGGCTTGCAGGGCACCGGTGATGGTGCCCAGGTCGCGTTCACGGTACAGACGATACGCTCCATGCTGGTAAAGATGGGTTTGGGTATCGATGGACCGCTCTCCGATTTTGAGACAGCTGCCGCGGCTGCAGGTCGTTTTGATGTGCAAAACGTTGCGGCGGTGATGGTCACGGCTGAATTGCCGCCGATGGCCAAACCGGGTCAGCGTATCGATATCAATGTCGGCACATTGGGTAAAGCAAGCAGCCTGCGTGGTGGCACGCTGATTATGACCAGCCTACGCGGTGTCGATGGTGAGGTATATGCGCTGGCCCAAGGACAGGTGAACACCACCGGTATCGACGCCAATGCGGCCGGCTCTAAAGTAGCTATCGGTGTACCGACCTCAGCTCGCATCCCCAACGGCGCTACTGTCGAGCGTATGGTCGATACACCTTTCGACAAATCCGAATTCATCGTGTTGAATACGCGCGATCAGGATTTCACGACAACCCGCGCTATCGTTGATGCCATTAACAAGAATTTTGGTGCGGGTACTGCGAACGCCATCGACGGTGTATCGATTGCCGTTCGTGCACCTGTTGATATGTCGCAGCGCGTGACATTTATGAGCATGATCGAAAACCTCGATGTCGTGCCGGGTGAAGCACCTGCGCGCGTGGTGGTCAATTCACGCACTGGTACGGTTGTCATTAGCCGAAACGTGAAAGTGACTGCAGCTGCGGTATCACACGGCACGATTTCAGTGGCGATCGCCGCAACGAATGAAGTCAGCCAGCCCAACGCCTTTGCAGGTGGTCAAACGGCGGCTGTCCAGAACGCGAACGTCGCGGTCAATGAGCCGAATAAACCCATGTTCCTTTTCCAGGCCGGTATCGACTTGCGTCAGATTGTCGATGCAATCAATCAGGTCGGCGCCTCGCCTTCGGCATTGATCGCGATTCTCGAGGCACTGAAAAGCTCCGGCAGCCTCCGCGCCGAGTTAGTGGTGATCTAAGATGACCGACGGCCTCAACAACTCGACACTGCAATCTTCGATCGACTTCGCCGGTATGGCGAATCTGCGCGGACAGGCGCAGCAGAAGACCGATAAGGCGACGCGTGAAACCGCGACCCAGTTCGAGGCCCTGTTCATTCACGAGATGTTGAAGTCCATGCGTCAGACCATCGAGAAAAGTGATCTCAATGGTTCGGACGCAGAAGATACTTTTCAAGAGATGTATGACCGCGAGCTTTCGCAACAGCTCGCCAAGCGCAATACGCTGGGTGTGGCCGATATGCTGGTAAAGCATCTCGATCGTTCAAAAGCACCGCAACCCACATTCGATGCCAAGGCCCAGCCCATGCCGCTGAATGCGGTTCAGACAGGAATGGACATCCAACGCACACAGCCAGCTTTACCACTGGTGCGTCCCGATAAATTTTCACTCAAGCCCGGACGCGTTGCGCCCGTGCCTGACACCGGGGCTCAATAATGAGTGACATGCTCACTATCGGCAGCAGTGCCGTCGCTGCTTATCAGCGCGCGCTGGGCACCGTCTCCAACAACATCGCCAACGTCGGTACGGAAGGCTATGTACGTCAAGAGACGTCGATGGCCGAGAACATGCCGCGCCAGCAGGGAAAGATTTATCTGGGTACCGGTGTGAATGTGGCGGGTATCAAGCGGGCGTATGACCAGTTTTTAGAGCAGAATCTGCGTAACAGCACCAGTGAAATGGAAACGCAAGGTCCGATGGTGGATTACGGTAATCGGATCGTGGACATCATGGGCAGTGACACGGTCGGTTTACCACCCGCACTCGACAAATTTTTCGGTACAGCGCGCCAGTTGTCGGTAGATCCGGCTTCGACTATCTTGCGCGGACAGTTTTTGCGTGACGCCGACGGACTGGCATCTCGTTTTCGCGAATTGTCGACCCAGTTGCAAAGCGTAGATACTGAAACTCGCGAAGCAATCACCTCGAAGATCGCCGACATCAATACCCTGGCAGGACAGATCGCCACCGTTAACAAACAGCTTGCGGGTAAACCTTTTGCCAATCGTCAGCCACCGGATCTGCTGGATCAGCGTGATTTACTGCTGACCAAACTTTCTAAATTGGTCAAGATTAATGTATCGACCGCCGTTAATGGCAGCGTCGGTGTCAGCATCGGAAATATTTCTGGTGAAGGTCAGATCGTCAACGGCGACCGGTCCGTCACACTTGCAGTGAAATTTGATGAGAATGATCTTTCGCGGGTATCGATCATCGCCGACCCTTATGGAAAAACACCCGAAGAAGTCATAGGCATCAGCAGTGGCGAGCTGGGTGGTCTGATGGGTTTTCGCGAGCAGGTGCTCCAGCCTACGTTCTCCTCATTGGATTTCTTGGCAACGACGGTTGCCAAAGAACTTAATCAGATCCATCGCAATGGCATTGATAGCCGGGGTGAAGTGGGTCAGGACTTGTTTCGGATTGCTCCGGTCATTTTTACTGATCCAGCAACCGGCAAGCGGACTGAGATCGATCGTCCTGCCGCTGGCATATTTGTAGCGCTTGAGGATACGGCGAAAGTTGCGGCAGGTGCGCTGTTTCGCGTTATAGAAAATGAAAACAATCTCAGCAATGTCGATGCGACACTGAGTTATTCAGCGAGCTATCCGGACACATCTAAAGTTAAGCCGCTCTCGCAGGTATTGAAAAACAATGCCAATCCCTCAGCAGGTATTGCTGCACCGAGTAATCTCTTGCTGGGTCAAATTCCTTTGGGAAGCAATAACTGGTCGCTGTTCATGGACGGTGCCACCGAGGGTCAGCAGCTTCAGGTCTTTACGCGTGATGGGCGTCAGCTGTTGGGTGGCCCTGTGACCGATGATGTGGCGCGTCGTGCACTGATGACTTCGGCCAATGGTTTCATCCCCGGCTCGACCTACTCCACCGATTATCTGAATCGCTCTGGTGATGCCGGCTACAAGCAGATATCCTCATTTTATGGATTGATCAGCAAACCGATTGAGCAGTATGACAGTGCGACGCGTTTTGCACCCGAACACAACGTCCTGCCTTCATTAATTGAGCGCGACACCCAGATCGGCGAGGAAATACCCGTCGGCATGACGGAAATTCCTGCGAATCGGCTCACCATCAATGGTCGCCCGCTGCCGCGTCTGTTACCCACATCACCTGCACAAACCGTGCAGGCCAGCGACATGGCCGCCTGGATGATGCGTGCGACCGAAGGTATGACGCCACCCGTTGGCGTCAATGCGCTGACGACGACACCTGAACTTGATATTGATCCGGAAGAGGGTCTGTTCATCAATGGCGTTGCGATTGAGGCATCAACCGGACGCACACTGTCCGGGTTGAGTGACCTGATCAACCGCACACTTGGCAATGAGACCAATGTCGTCGCCTCGCTGGATGACACGGGTACCAAGCTGATTCTCAGTAACGCTGATGGTTATGGCGGTGACGATATTCGAATCGGCACCATGGATGCAGACGGTAAACTGGTAGCCCAGACCGATTACAAAGGCAAACTCAATTTTGGTGAAGACGACGCTATTAGCATTGGCTATGGCACGGCCGGGCAGGCCGGTGATCTGAATCTTCTGGGTACTCCGATTGGTACGTACTCGACCAGTTTGTTTCCGACGCTTCTGCTGGAGGCGGGTATTGAGAGCGTCAGGATTCCATCCACGGTGGACTCCATTGCGGCTGATACCTTGACGCTTAATGGTGTGAGCTTGGGCGGGCTGGATCTTGGTCGACGTTTGTCGGTACCCGATATGGTGAACTGGCTCAATGCCACAGGCACCTCTCTGGATCCACAGGTATTCGCCAACGGTTACAACGAGATTCGCATACCTGCTGCGAGCATAGAAAACGGCCTGACCAAGCCGCTTTATTTGAACGACGTGCGAATTTCCGGATCAGCCACTGGCGGCAGCTTCGCGTCTGCCGAAGATCTTGCCGATGCCATCAATTCTTCAGATACCGGACGCGTGGTCGCCAGCTTGAGCACTCAGAGTCTGACCAAGGGTCTCGAAATTAATGGTTTCGCGATTACTGGCTCTGGACCGGGGGGGATTTTCACGACCAGGGGTGATCTGGTGGCCATGATCAACGGGGCGACCTTAACGACTGGCGTTACAGCGACCATGGATGCTGCCAGCGAGATTGTGTTGATGAGTGATGACGGTGAGGACATTGTCATCGGGCATGCCGATGAAGGGAATGCGCTAGGCGTGACCAGTGGTACCTACTCAAAAATTTACGCTCAGGTGGATGCAGAGGGCAATCTAACTCTGGCGAATGGCAGTGGTGCTGATATTCGCGTCAATACGCCCACTGGCGGCAGCAATGCACTAGGTCTGGGTAACGGTAGTTACAAAGGGCAGCTAACGTTAGCCTCCGAAGAAGAGATACGCCTGGGATTTACCGATGATCAGATGGGTAACGGCCCGGCCGAGCTGGCCAAGCTGGGTTTGCGTACCGGTGTCTACATTGATGGTGCTGTTAAAGAAGATCTGCTGGTTTTTGTGTCGGAAGGTTCGGCCACGATTTCTGGTAGCTATGATGCCACGATGGCTGATCCTGCAGCGCTGAACGAAGCGAGACTCACTGCACTGCGCGCGGAAAAATACGACATTCAGTTCACAACAAATAATCAGTATCAGATTACCTG
>JAIXYM010000077.1 GCA_027490255.1 Oxalobacteraceae bacterium
CAGACCACCATCCAAGGTGTCTTTACCGGCGCCGCCTACTAGGACATCGTCGCCTGCCATGCCAGAGAGGATGTTGTTGCCAGTGTTACCGGCGATACGGTTATCAAGGGCATTACCTGAACCGTTAATCGCGGAGGTACCAGCCAATTCTAGGTCGTACTCCTCTACCTTCAACGTGTAACTTGTAAGAGATGAGATGATGGCCCTTGGTATCTCGTACCTCGTTAGAAAAACACTATACAGACTACCTTCAGTGGTAGTGTCAGTGCTTCCTACAACATATATCGAGCCATCAGTGCCAATAGCTAGTGCATTAGCATAGTCAGTAAGAGAGGAGCCTGAAAGGCTCGTCCACGCCATACTTCCGTTAGCGTTGTATTTTGCGATGAAAGCATTAGCGGAACCACCATTGATCTGCCCATCAAGATTACCATTGGTACCGCCCGCCATGTAAATCGCACCATCAGTGCCAGTAGCTAATGATCTGGGTTCGGTCCAACTTGAGGAGCCTAGAAGTCGGGTCCAAGATTTGCTCCCATCGGCACTATATTTAGCGATGAAAGCGGCAAAACCACCTTCATCCCCACTATTGACCTGACCATCTAGATCGCCACCCGTAACGCCGGCAATATAAATTGCACCGTCAGTGCCAGTAGTTATCGCGCAGGCGAGATCTTGAGAAGAAGAACCTAAAGATCGCGTCCACGCCTTACTTCCGTCTGGGTTAAATTTTGCGATGAAAGCATCATTAGAACCACTGTTTGTCTGCCCATCAATACTGCCAGCGGTACGTCCCGCAACATAAATTGCACCATCAATGCCAATTGTTAGCGCATGGATCTCATCATCGCTTGAAGAACCTAAAAGTCCCGTCCATAACTTGTTACCGTCCGAGGTATATTTTCCGATGAATCCATCGACACCACCGTTATTAGTCTGCCCATCGAAATTTCCGGCGGTAGATCCCGCAACATAAATGGCCCCGTCAGCATCAGTTTTTAATGTATGCGCAACATCATTGCGAGAAGAATCTATTAGTCTTGTCCACGCTTCGCTCCCATCAACGTTATATTTTGCGACGAAACCATCAACAACATTCTCAGACGCCCATGAGTAAGAACGCCCCGCGACGTAAATTGCACCATCAGTGCCAGTAGTTAATGCACTGGCAAAATCATCGGTAAAAAAACCTAAAAGTCTGGTCCACTCCCTGCTGCCGTCTGGGGTATGTTTTGTGACGAAAGCCTTATAAGACCCAGTGTTGGTAATGCCATCCAGATTGCCGTTGGTGTATCCAGCAACGTAAATTGATCCGTCAAGGCCAATAGTTAACGCCGATGAATGATCTTCGCCAGAAGAACCAAAACGTTTTGTCCAAATAACTGTAGGCCGGGCAGGCATTTTTGCTCCCAAAATCCGGAGGTATGTTTGCGATTTTTAGTTAAAAAAACTAATTTTTACAGGTGCAAGTTCTAAATTTTTGATACCTAAAAAAAATGTATTTTTTGCTACGCCCAACTACAGTCGCTGTGCGGACACGGCAATAAAGGCAATTGGCTTCCACCTAAAATAGCGTAGTGCATTTCAATAGATATGTACATCAGAACATTTTTACATCGCTTCTAATTCCGCGTACGAGACCAAACATCGTCGAGCGTTACTTGCCCTAATAGATGTAGGCCCGTTCGACTGCTCGTAAAGCCCCAACGACACATCTTGAACGAGTGGCATTATGGAAGTACATGGGGCCGGTATTTAGTCTCATTTAGGCGCCTGTTTTGGGAGGTGTGCCGTAAACCTCTAGACGCGCCCGCCCGCCAGCACCTTGGCTTTGTCGTCCGCTTCAGGCCTGACGAGTTTATGTGGCTCAAATGATCAAGAAGTCATGATGGCTTAACGTATTTACACCGGTAAGTACGGCAAACGCGACTGCTGCACCACTACCATTTCCATCAGCGTCATAGAAGAGCGTCTTGTTTGATGCGTTATAGACCAGATAATCATCAATGTCCAAGGCTCTGGTCGTGGCACTGAAGTGGTCTGCAACGTCTTCGTCCATTGTAAATTTAGAAAATACCTTGCTGTCCAATACGATCTTGTCCTGCCCACGAATAAAGTCTGTGATGGCATCGACATTTGTTCTTCGGTTTAACGCCGCGTCAAATACGAACTGGTCTTCTCCTGTGCCACCTGTCAACTTGTCTCGACCCTCGCCACCACTCAGGTAGTCGTCTCCTGCGCCGCCCAGCAGGGTGTCGTTGCCCGCCATCCCAAAGAATTTTTCATTCGACTCGAAATCATCCGTCGAATCCAGCAGCCTCTTGATGTTGGTCGCCACCCAGTCCAGTCCCGCAGTCTCGGGCATCAAGTCAAAGTTGACGTCACTGCGAATAACGTTGTTGAGATGGTTCCCTATTATCTCGACATACAAATAATTACCATTGTCGTCAGTGAGGCTGGTGTCGTTAATATAGTTCTCTACGTTATCAGGCATATACGGCCCTCTACCTCCGTATATCGTGTCAGTGCCTTCGTCTCGATATTCAATAACCTCTGGAGTATTGACGAAACCGTCAAATACATAAAAGTCGTTTCCTCGACCTCCGTAGAGCCGGTCGACGGAGTTTTCTTTCTCATACTGAAAGGCCGCTTCGGAGAACGCTGGATCACCACCATTGATTTCTGCATCGTCATAGAAGTAATAGCCGCGGAAGAGGTCGGCACCATCACCACCGTAGAGCGTGTCTGATCCTGCGCCACCCTCGATGATGTCGTTGCCTGATCCGCCTCTAATGACGTTATCGATGTCACTGCCAATCAAAGTGCTGTTGGATCGGCCTGTGTAGATCAGGTTCTCAACATGGTCATAGTCAATCAGATCAATCTGCCTGAGCGTGGTTCTGATGAGATCTGTACCTTCACCCGAAGACTCGATGATCACGTCGCCAGCGTTATCGATCGTGTAGGTATCATCCCCAGCGCCACCGACCAAGGTATCTTCGCCTGCGCCACCATCTAGGCTATCGTTACCTAAACC
>JAIXYM010000061.1 GCA_027490255.1 Oxalobacteraceae bacterium
CCGATTGATCCACTATACTGAAGTCAATCAGATTACCTGACCGCGACCATGGACACTGCAATCGCCCGCGCCATTGCCAACCACTTCGACCTCTTGCAATTGCCACCTGGCTTTCATGACGCCCCCTTCCCTGTTTATCGCGCGCTGCGCGACCATGCGCCAGTCAAAGCCATGCCGGACGGTAGTTACTTTCTGACCCGCTATGACGATCTGATTGCGATTTACAAAAATCCGAAATCCTTCAGCTCAGACAAGCAGCGTGAGTTCAAACCTAAGTTTGGCGAATCTCTGCTCTACGAGCATCACACCACCAGCCTAGTTTTCTCCGACCCGCCTTTGCATACTCGCGTGAGAAAACTGATCTCCGGTGCGCTGACGCCTCGTGCCATCGCGGGCATGGAAGACAGCCTGATCCGTCTAGTCGATGATTTGCTCGACGCGATGGAAGACAAAACTGATCCCGACCTGATTGATGACTTTGCCTCCGCCATTCCGATTGAAGTCATTGGCAATCTGCTGGATGTGCCGCAGCAAGACCGGGGACCATTGCGCGACTGGTCGCTGGCGATATTGGGCGCACTGGAGCCGGTGGTCAGTGCGGAAGCGCTCGAGCGAGGTAATCGCGCCGTCGCAGAATTCATTCAATATCTGGAAGTGCTAATTGCTCACCGACGCACCCATCCCGGCAACCCTGAATTCGATGTGCTCACACGCCTAATTCAAGGCGAGTCTGACGGTGAACGACTGTCGATGAAAGAGCTTCTGCACAACTGTATTTTTTTGCTCAATGCCGGACACGAAACCACCACTAATTTGATTGGCAATGGCTTGATGGCGCTGCATGATCACCCGTCAGAGCGCGCACGTCTACTGAGTGAACCGTCGCTGATCAAATCTTGCGTGGAAGAGGTACTACGTTATGAAAGCTCGAATCAGCTCGGCAATCGGATCACCACCGAGACAGTTCAGGTGGGCGATGTAACGATGGCGCCGCATACTCGTGTGACGCTCTGCATAGGTGCCGCGAATCGCGACCCGACTCAGTTCAAGGATCCAGAGCGTTTTGATATCACCCGCAATCCTAACCGCCATCTGGCATTTGCCAGCGGCACGCATGCGTGTGTCGGCATGAGTCTGGCACGGCTGGAGGGTCAGGTCGCAATCGGACGTTTCATTTCACGCTTTCCGAATTACGCGATCAAGGATGCGGTGCGTAGCCCGCGGGTACGTTTTAGGGGATTCTTACGCTTGCCTGTAACGCTGCGCTAATTTAATCACGCCGACTCATCCTGCTCGGCCGCGGCCTCTCCAGCGCTATCGTTGGAGGCGGTCGGCGGTAGATAATCCAGTTCCAGATCTGCTTTATCGACCAGACTTTGCGGCAGCGCTTTCTGAACCGCGACACCGAGTTGTTCAAAATCGCGCGCACGCTTGATCACATTCCCCGGCCCACTGTAAAACTGACCAAAGGCGCTCTGATAGGACGCCTTGGCTGAATCAAGTTTACGACCCAGTTCTTCCATAGTCTTGATGAAGCCGGCCAGTTTTTTATACAACTGAGCAGCGCTGTCGGCGAGCTTGGCGCTGTGAATATTTTGGTTCTCATGACGCCACAATTGGCGCACGATGTTCAGACTAGTCAGCAAGGTCGTGGGTGTTGCGACGAGTACGTTCTGCTGCAAAGCTTGCTGAAACAGAGTTTCATCAGCGCGCAGAGCTTCCACAAAAGCGGACTCGACCGGAATGAACATGAACACCATCTCGGGTGAATTCAGATCATCCAGCTCAAAATAGCGACGATCGGATAACTCGCTGATACGGTCAGCGATTGCCTGCACGTGCTCTTTCAGCGCCTGTTTGCGCTCCAGCTCATCTTCTGCATTCACATAGCGCGTATAAGCATTGAGCGAGACCTTGGCGTCGACGATGAGATGCTTTTGCTGCGGCAGATAGACGATGACATCTGGTCGTTGTTTGCCATCCTCGGTGTTGAAACTGACTTCGCGACGATAGTCGCGATCGATCTGCAGGCCAGATCGTGCGAGTACGTTTTCCAGTACCAGTTCGCCCCAGTTGCCCTGCTTTTTTGCATGTCCTTTGAGCGCCGTCGCCAGATCATGCGCTTCTTCACTCATCTGACGATTCAGATCTTTGAGCTGCGCGAGCTCGGCTTTGAGCGCGGCCTGCTGCTGAGCATCCTGATAGTGTATTTCTTCTACACGAGATTTGAATTCATTCAGGCGCTCCCGAAATGGTGTTAACACCTGACCCAGACTCTCGAGATTTTGCTCGGTGAAGCGCTTGGTCTTATCTTCCAGTATGCTGTTAGCGAGATTCTGGAATTCCTCCGTCAATGCCTTTTTGCCAGATTCCGTCATTTCACGCAGCAGTGTGATTTTTTCTTCTGCCTGTTTGCGTTCTTCTTCCAGACGCGTGCCCACGCTGGCCAGTTCACGATCTAGCACGGAGAGCTGCTCGCGCAATTGCTGATTCTCGTACAACACCTGCGCATGCTGGGCTTCGAGCGAGCGCAGCCGCTCTTGCTGAATGGCCTGCTGTGTCGCCTGCTGTGCATTCTGCTGGCTACGTACGAGCAGCATGGCGACGATACCGCCGCCCGCGATTCCCACGATGAGCGCAACACTGACAAACAGTAAATCCATGCCATTCTCCAAAGCCAAGTGCGCTGAAGTTTACCAGCTACGCTGGCTACAATAGCGCTTCTGACCCGATTACCTCTCTCTATGGCGCATATCCAACCCGAAGGCTGGCGTGAAATGAACGTCACCGGCGCAGCACAGCGCGAGATCGAGACGCTGCATCTGCTGGCGGCCACACTCTCCGACGACTACACCGTGTTCCATGGTGTGCACTGGACGCACGTGGAGCAAGGCTATTCTGCCTATGCCGATATTGATTTCATCATCGTGGGTCCGGATGGCCGCACCTTGCTGATTGAACAGCAATCCGGTTTTCTGACCGAGACAGACGAGGGACTTGCCAAAAAAATGCCGGTTACCGACAAGCCCCGGCTGATTCAACAGCAAATTTTGCGGCCGCTGTCGGTGCTACGTCAGCGCTTTGGCCACACGGCAGAACCATTGCTGATCGATTATTTGCTGTATTGCCCTGATTACCGGATCAAACGCCCGGAAGCGGCGGGCATCGCACCTGAGCGCATTGTTGATGCCAGTCGCCGCGATCAACTGCCGACCATGATTCTTCAGATGTTGCCAAAGACAGCCAAAGCAGCGCAGCGTGATCGCGTCGTGCGTTTTTTCAGCAATGTACTGCAGTTGGTGCCGGACCCGAGCGCGATGATCGGGCAGGCAAATTTGCTGGTCACGCGCCTTTCGGGCGGGCTCGCCACTTGGGCACGGCAACTCGAATTCTCCCCTTTCCGTCTGCGCGTCATAGGTACCGCCGGGAGCGGCAAGACACAGCTGGCGCTGGCTGAATTTTCCGATGCCTTGGCGCGCGGCTTGCAAGCTCTGTATGTGTCCTATAACCGTCCTCTTGCCGATCATGTGCGTAAGCTCTTGCCGGACGGCGGCATGGTGGCGAGTTTTCATCAGTTGTGCGACCGCTTTGCACGCGACTCAGGTATGACGCCGGATTATCGCGATCCTGCCGTCTGGCGCAGTATCGAGCAGAAGCTGGCGGATGGTCCGCTGTCGCCCGACTGGCAATTCGATTTGCTCATCGTCGATGAGGGTCAGGATTTTTCCGATCGTTGGCGCGATACCCTGCTGCGTCTGCTAAAACCTGATGGTCGTGCGCTATGGCTGGAAGACCCCATGCAAAATTTGTACGGTCGCGATGCTGTCGCACTGCCCGGCTGGGTGAGCTTGCATGCGTGGTCGAATTTTCGCAGTCCCAGACACATCGTCGATCTGCTGTCATCAATCGCGCCGGCAGGTACGGCTATCGAAGCGGCGAGCCCGTTTGCCGGTGCAGAAATTGAGCTGCTCACCTACACGCATGACGATGCCAGCGCATTGCAAACGCAGACACGTCAGGCAATCACCCGCTGTCTGGCAGCAGGCTATACGCGCAGTGATATGGCGATCGTGAGTTTTCGTGGTCGTGAAAATTCAATGCTGCTCAATCTCGATGCGCTGGGTCAGCATCCACTCAAATCATTCAAAGGCAGCTACGACTTGTTCGGTAATCCGGAATTTCGCGAGGGCGAGCTGCTGACCGAATCGGTCTATCGCTTCAAGGGTCAGTCTGCTCCGGCGGTGATTTTTACGGAAATCGATTTCGAAACACTGGATGAAAAAAGCTTTCGCAAACTCTTCGTGGGCATGACGCGAGCGCGAATGAAACTGGTTTTAGTCATGTCCGAGCGCGCAGCCCGGCAGCTACCGTCGGGCAGTCTCTGACGGAGACGTCTGGCGCAAGCGGTAAAATAAACGTAACCAAACCCCTCTGTCAGGAGCCGAGACCATGACCGCCATATCCAAGCATCCCGCACGCAGAACCTTCCTCAAGCAATCCGCTGCACTTAGTGGCGCTTTTGTCCTGGGCTTGCAGGCCGGCGCCTCGGGAACTGCTATTGCCGCTGAAGCCAGTGGCGCGCCGGAAGTGACGCACTGGATCGTGATTCAGCCCGACGACACGGTCATTATCCGTATCGCGCGCTCGGAGCTGGGTCAGGGTTCTTTGACTGGTTTGGCGCAGCTGGTGGCCGAAGAGCTGGAATGCGACTGGAGCAAGGTCAAGCCCGAGTACGCGGATGTGAACATGCACATGCGTCGAAACCGGATTTTCAAGGACATGTCCACGGGCGGCAGTCGCGGCATCCGGGACTCGCATGAATATGTGCGTCAAGGCGGTGCCGCTGCACGCGAGATGCTGATCGCCGCCGCCGCACAGCAATGGAATGTACCCGCATCGGAATGTAGTGTGAGCAAAGGCGTGGTAGCTCACCCGTCCGGCAAAACGGCGCGCTATGGCCAACTGGCCGGCATTGCCGCCACCCTGCCGGTACCGGCTGCTCCCCGTTTAAAAGATCCGAAAAACTGGAAACTGATCGGTACATCGCCGGCGCGCTTTGATATACCTGCCAAGGTCAATGGCTCTCAAGTGTACGCCGCTGATATTCGCCTGCCGGGCATGTTGCATGCGTCGATATTGCAGAGTCCGGTGTTTGGCGGATTTCTGAAACGCTATGACGACGCCGCCGCAAAAAAAATGCCGGGCGTGAAGCATATCGTCAGCACCGAAGAATGGATTGCTGTGGTTGCCGACAACTGGTGGCAGGCGAACCAGGCACTGAAAGCGATCAAGCCTGAATGGGAAAACGGCGAGAAAGGCAAAATCTCCAGCGCTTCCATCATGGCGTATATGCGCGAAGGTCTGGAAGCCAAAGAAGCACCGATCGCACGCAAGGATGGCGATGCCCGCAGCGCACTGGCTGGCGCGCACAAGGTGCTCGAAGCAGAATACACCACAGGCTTTGTGAACCACTGCACGATGGAACCGCAAACAGCCACGGCAATTTACGCAGCCGACCGACTTGATGTGTGGGTCGGCACGCAAAATGGCGAAGCTTCCGCTGCAGCGGCATCCGAATCCGGCGGACTAGCGCTCGACAAAGTGTATATCCACAAAATGCATGCAGGCGGTGGCTTTGGGCGACGTGGTCCGCATCAGGACTATGTGAAGCAGGCCGTCAAAATCGCCAAAGCCATCCCGGGCACGCCAGTGCGCCTGCAATGGTCACGCGAAGAAGACATGCGTCAGGGTCGCTATCGTCCGGTCACACTGGTGAAACTGCGCGGTGGTCTGGATGAGAAAGGCAACTGGGTAGGTTGGGAAGTACGCCAGTCGGATCAGTCAATTGCAGTGACTGTATATCCGCAGTTTGTGAAGGATGGCGTTGATCAGATCAACACACGCGTATTCCGTGACAATCCGTACGCTGTGCCCAACTTTACGAACGAATACATGATCCGCGATCTGCATGTACCGCCGGGTTTCTGGCGTGCAGTGGCTCATACTAATAATCCGTTTTATCGCGAATGTTTTATTGATGAACTCGCGCATGCGGCAGGCAAAGATCCCTACCAGTTCCGCCGTCCTCTGCTGGAAGGCAAAAAAGATCAAGCTGTACTCGATGCAGTCGCCAAAGCCATCGGCTGGGACAAGCCTGCGGCCAAGGGCGTGCATCGCGGGATTGCGGTGGTTGACTCCTATGGCAGCTTTACCGCAGCGGCCGTCGAGCTCTCGGTCAGCAAGGGCTCGGTGATTGATGTCAAACGGGTGGCCGTGGCGATTGACAGCGGCCATGTGGTGCATCCGGATGCAGTCAAGGCACAGATTGAAGGTGGCGTGGTCTGGGGATTATCAGCGCTGATGTTCGAAGACATCACGATTGAGCAGGGTCGCGTAGTACAGGGTAATTTTGGTGATTATCCGCTGGCGCGTATCGGGCATTCGCCAGAAGTGATACCTGTGCTGGTACCGACGGGCACCTTCTGGGGCGGTGTAGGCGAGCCCCCAATTGGCAGTGTAATTCCTGCGATGATGAATGCCTTGTTCAAGGCGACAGGCAAGCGGATTCGCTCATTGCCGCTGCGCCATCACGGCTTCAAGTACAGGGCTTAATAAAGGTGTATCGCGATGCGTTGTAACGATGGAACTGTAGGAGATACATAAAAAATGGGCCCCGCTGGGGCCCATTTTCAATTTCTATAAAAGCTAGTCACGAATGATGCGTCAATCGTTGTCCTTTTCATCATCTGCATGGATCTTTCGGTAATGCAGTGAAGACCACACTGATGCAGCAATGAAGGCAATACCGATCAGACCTGTAACGATCTCAGGCACATGGAATTTCATGCTGACAAACATGATCAGCGCCAAAATACCAATCGCATAGTGTGCGCCGTGTTCGAGATAAACGTACTCGTCCAGCGTACCCTGCTTGACCAGATAGACCGTGATTGAACGCACGAACATGGCACCAACCGCCAGACCCAGCATAATGATCACGACATCGTTGGTGATTGCGAAAGCACCGATCACGCCATCGAAGGAAAAAGACGCATCGAGTATCTCAAGATACAAGAAGCCGCCGATGCTGCCGCTCTTGACGGCCTTGGCCAGATCGCCACCTTCGCTATCTTCCTTCTCCAGCATATTGCTCAGAACATCGACGCCCACGTACACAATGATGCCCCAAACACCTGCGGTAAGAACGGCCAGATGATGGGACTCTTCCACCAGCGCCAGACTACCCAATACGGCAAGCAAAGCGATAAAAATGGGGACCGCCTGAATCTTTCCGTAGCTGGACAATTTCGCTTCGAAATGACCCAACCAGTGCTGCGTTTTGTCCTCATCAAAAATGAAGTTCAGGAACACCAGCAGCAGGAAGACGCCGCCAAAGGCAGCAACTTCATCATGATGCTCGGTCAAGTACCTTGAAAACTCATGCGGATTGTTCAAGGCGAGGTTCCAGACCTCAGCGGCACCCAAATCGGCAGTCTGCGCAACGATCACCAATGGGAAAATTAGTCGCATACCGAAGACGGCAATGAGGATACCCACTGTCAGAAACAGGCGCTGCCAAAATTCATCCCAGTGTTTGAGCACGGAAGCGTTGACAACCGCATTATCAAAGGACAGCGAGACTTCCATGATGCTGAGGATGAGCGCAACCCCGAAGGCGGTCAGTGCGCCTGTCATACCGCCATGTTCGAAACCCCACCATGTTGCTAGCGATAGGCAGATGATTGCGACAAGGATGGAACCACTAAAGTGCCTCAAAACAAACCTCCAGAATATGTTTTTCGTCGATGAATCAAGAGTGCTTGATTCACAGCAACGAGAGAATACCAAATTAGGAGGTCGGCGGCTAATGCCTCACCAAAAAAAGTCTCGAATGAGGCAGCCAAGTCATTGTTCTTGCTGAATTTTTTAGGTCATTTCAGCCTAGACCGCCCATTTAGCGCTCAGATTAATTTCCGTATATCCAAAAAACGCTTTGCGTACTGTCTTTTTGGCCGCCTGTTATCGTAAGTCTGGCCGATCAAAACGGTCCTTGCAATTTGCAAGGCTTTTGCTGGTCAAACCGCTGACGACCTCAATCCATGGGGTCTATAGCGTTAGTTTGTACCGTGATAGCTGCCATGCCCTCTGCGATCCGCCAATTCGATGTTTTCAATGGTGATGCCGACGGTATCTGCGCCCTGCATCAGTTACGGCTTGAGCATCCTGCGCAGGCAACGCTGATCACGGGCCGAAAACGCGAGATTGCCCTCCTTGAGCGCGTTCAGGCCCATGCTGGCGACAGGGTTACGGTGCTGGATATCTCTCTGGATCGCAATCGTGTAGCGCTCGATGCCCTGCTGCAGAAGGGCGTGATTGTTGATTACTTCGATCATCATCATGCCGGCGAACTGCCCGTTCTTCCCGGTCTGCACGCAATCATCGATACCACGCCCGATGTCTGCACTGGCATACTGGTCGATCGTTTTCTGGGTGGACGGCAACGCCCCTGGGCCGTGGTTGCTGCGTTTGGCGACAACCTTGCCGATCAGGCACGTACACTTGGTTCTGACGCAGGTATCGATCCAGCACAACTCACCGTATTGCAAGAGCTGGGCGAGTGCATCAACTACAACGCTTACGGCGACAGCGACGAAGATCTCATCATCCATCCTAGCCTGCTCTACGAACATGTACGTCGCTACCGGGATCCTTGGGACTTTTTCGTCAATGAACCGGTACTTGCCAGCCTACGTGCAACACGCCTGCATGACTTGACATCAGCGCACCAGAATCAGGAACGTATCGAGCTGCCAGTTGGCACAATCGTTCTGCTTCCTGATAAGGCTGCCAGCCGACGCGTGCGCGGTGCCTTTGCCAATCAACTGGCAACGGCCGCCCACGACAAAGCGTATGCTGTGCTGACACCTGATCGACAGAGTGGTTACACCGTCAGCGTTCGTGCGCCAATGCAGCGACTTCATGGCGCCGATGTACTCTGCGCGCTGTTTGGCGGTAGCGGCCGACCGGCAGCAGCGGGTATCGATCATTTACCGCGTGCACAAGTAGCCGCTTTCGCTGCAGCCTTTGCAACATCATTTCAGGATTTTTAGCGCAGCGCGTCAGTCATGATCTGCCCTTAATGCAATCACCTCAGCGCTCCCACGACACTCTCAGCAGGTAGTCATCCTTGTTGTAGTGGTACTGCAGCGTGCCACGATAAGCATGTTCAAGAGCCTCACCCAATCCGCGCGCTAGATGAATATCGGTGGTGGTGATCACCCAAGCATCCAGCTGCTCGTCAATCTGCATGATGCGCTGTAACGGATGTTCGGATTTTTCGTGCTGTTCATGATGGCGCAATAGCTGTATCAGTTCATCGTGATGATCTTTCGCAAAAACACCTTTGATCGTCAGATAACCGGCGGGCATGTCTTCGCGTATACGGGCACAGGCAGGACATCTTTCCTTATGTGCCTGCATTGGTGGTGGTACGGATGACCACTGCCATCGACCTTTCTGATAAACAGCACCGCAATCGCTGCATACCGTTGGCTCAGCATATTTACCGCGTTGCTGATAGGGATCGATGGCTGCGCCATCGAAAATTTCCAGATGACGCCCTGGATGAAAGCTTGGGGCCGATTCCTGCGGCGTTTTCATGACAAGATCTCCGATAGGAAGAAGTACATACTTGCCTACAGCGTATCCAAGCTGCTATCGAGGTCTTTGCTTCAAAACAAACCCAAGTACATCAGGGCTGCTAACTTGCGAGAAGGTTCAGGGCTGTCGCTATACCTATCTGCGGCGTATTTTTTACGCGCCCGTCATCAATGGAATAACACGATGGACAATGCGCAGATTTTTTTATCGCGCGAGCAAGCAGCTGAAATGCTGGCGCAGAAGCTTATCCAATACAAGGGTCGCCATCCCTTGGTACTCGCGATCCCACGAGGTGCAGTACCCATGGGCAGCATCATTGCGGCGCTGCTGGATGGCGAACTGGATATTGTGCTCACGCACAAACTCTGCGCGCCGATGAATCCGGAGTACGCGATCGGGGCGATTGACGAAAATGGATGGGTGTACATCTCTCCCGAGGCAGAGAGCGCCGGTATCAGCCCCTCCTATCTCGACCAAGAACAGAAAAGGCAACTCGATAGTCTGAAACATCGCCGGATGCGATTTAAATCCGGAAAAAAATCTGCTGCTGTCAAAGGACGGATCACGATCGTCGTTGATGATGGTCTGGCCACCGGTGCAACCATGATCGCAGCACTGCACGCGATTCGAGCGCGTGAACCTGCCAAACTAATCTGTGCCGTGCCCGTGGCTTCGCCAGAAACCTTGGATAGGGTGTCACGACTGGCCGATGAGGTGATCTGCTTGCAGGCGCCGGATAATTTTAGAAGTGTCGGCCAGTTTTACCGACATTTTCCACAGGTTGAGGAGGATGACGTCATCCGGATACTGTCGGCGCCCTAGTATTGCCACCCTAGTCTTGCCGCCCTAGTATTGCGTGTGAACCTGAAACCGGTACAACAAAAGAAAACGGCCCAGCGCTTTTGGCGCTGAGCCGTTACTTTGATGCTAAATGCTGGTGCGGCTGGCAGGAATCGAACCCACGACCCCTTGGTTCGTAGCCAAGTACTCTATCCAGCTGAGCTACAGCCGCGAAGGCGCGAAGTATACCATCAGAACCGTCGTTTGGGTAAAGCTCCGGACGGGGCGCTCAAGGACGTCGAGGTTGATAAAGATCCTGACCGGCTTCATTGATCTGCTGCCGTAAAGCCTTCCGTTCTTCGGGCGACAAACGCGATGACCTGCGATCGCCGTCCTCGTTTCGCTGCCGAGTGTCATCATTGCGAGGACGTGGCTCACTCGCAGAGGCCGGCGCCATTTCATGGCGGGGGCGATTTTCGGCTTTACCCTGCGCCTCAGCGGCGGCGCTTGTGTTCAGTAACACAAGCACAGGCAGGAGCAGCAGTTTGCAAGACGGTTTCATGGCGATGATAAAGGCGTTTTCTGACACAGGCGACAGTGTACGTGGGTTCCGGCGGCCTAATGATCAACGACCGATGGAAACTTTGTAAAGCTTTGTAATTCCTGCCCGGACGCAGGTATTGAAATTCGGGAAGGACGTTACCATAGCGCCATGGACCAGACAAACCCCATCCCTATCGTCCTCTCCCGACGCAAACCGGGGTCGCAGGCAAGAATCCTCGTGGTGGATGATGATGCGCGCCTGCGCGACCTGCTCAAGCGCTTCCTGAGTGAGAACGGCTATGCGGTCGCGGCCGCCGCCAGCGCAATCGAGATGAACCGGCTCTGGATACGCGAACGCTACGACCTATTGGTGCTGGACCTGATGCTACCCGGCGAAGATGGCATGTCGATCTGTGGGCGTCTCCGCGGCGGCGGCGACAATACACCCATCATCATGCTGACCGCGAAAGGCGAGGACGCCGACCGTATTGCCGGACTTGAAACAGGTGCAGATGACTACCTGCCCAAGCCCTTCAATCCACGCGAACTGCTGGCTCGTATTGCCGCGGTGCTGCGCCGGGTAGCGCCCGAAGAACTGCCGGGCGCGCCATCGGATCACGTCGAAGTCTATGTTTTCGGTGATTTCACCTTCGATTTATCACGACGCTCACTGACACAGAACGGTAAAGCGATCGCGCTGACCAGTGGCGAGTACTCGGTGCTTAAGACGCTGGCTCGCCATGCGCGGCAGCCACTGTCGCGTGAAAAGCTTATGGAACTCGCGCGGGGACGTGAGTATGAAGTCTACGATCGCAGCCTTGATGTGCAGATATCCCGGCTGCGTAAGCTGATCGAACCCGATCCCGCCAGCCCGCGCTATATCCAGACCGTCTGGGGACTGGGCTATGTGTTCATTCCCGATGACGATCCGGCATGAGTCGCGTACCTGAGCGCACCGCGTCAGCTAATCAGGCCGGGCTGCGCAGCGGCCTTTTCTGGCGCACTTTTTTTCTGATCGCCTTTCTAATTGCCGCCAGCATGGCAGCGTGGGTCGCAAGCTTTCGTGTTGTGGAGCGCACGCCGCGCGGCGAACAAATTGCGGCACAAGTGACCTCGATCGTCACGATTACCCGTGCCGCTCTGCTCCACTCCGCACCGGAGTTGCGGCGCGAACTGCTGTTTGATCTGGCGAGCAATCAAGGCATACGCATTTATCCGCGCGAAACCGAGGATGTGACCGATGCGATGCCAGACACGGATCTAATGAATGTGATCGAAGAGAGTGTGCGTCAGCGTCTGGGACAAGACACGCAATTTGCTGGTGAGGTCAACGAGATACGCGGTTTTTGGGTGAGCTTCCGTATCGACGATGATGATTACTGGCTGATGATGGATCGTGAGCGCATCGAACGCACCTTGGGCATTCAGTGGATTGGTTGGGTAACAGTGACGCTGGTACTGTCCCTGCTGGGTGCTGTGTTCATTAGTCGACTGATCAATCAGCCACTGGCGCGCCTGTCCTCCGCCGCACGTGCCATGGCTCGCGGTCTGACGCCAGCGCCCTTGCCGGATCAGGGTCCGACAGAAATTCGTGAAGCGAATCAGAGTTTCAATCAGATGGTGCAGGATCTGAACCAGGTCGAGTCAGATCGTGCGGTCATTCTGGCCGGCATCTCGCATGACTTGCGCACGCCGATTGCCCGCATGCTGCTTGAAGTCGAGATGGCCAAATTACCCGAAGATGCCCGCAATGGCATGCAATCCGATCTCGCACAGATGGAAGCCATCATCGGACAGTTTCTGGATTACGCGCGTCCTGCCGAATCGTCAGTTTTCAGCACCTTCGATTTATCCGCACTGTTGCAGAAAATGGTGGAAGAGGCAGCGCGTCTCCCTGATCTGAACATCAATGCATCCATTGATACTGCACTGAGTGCAACGGGTAATTCAACCGACATCGGACGCGTGATCAGCAATCTGATCGAGAATGCGCGACGCTATGGCAAAACGCCCGACAGCGGCATCACACAACTCGACATCTCGGCCACTCGTGATGGCCGATACATCCGATTGGAAATCGCCGATCACGGTGCCGGATTACCTGAGGAAGAGATCCCACATCTGCTGCGTCCGTTCACCCGCATGGACACCGCCCGAACTCACGCCAATGGCGCCGGGCTCGGCTTGGCGATTGTGGATCGCGTGGTGCAGCGGCATCAGGGACGACTGGAAATAAAAAACCGCGAGGCCGGTGGGCTCGCGGTTCGGGTGTGGCTCAGGGCAGCGCATGCATGATGCTATTCGACCTAGCGTATAAGCACCTTCAATGCTTCGATAAACTAATCAGCTCAGGTCCTTGAGCAACGCGGACAAGGTCTCCTGCGGCAGTTCTTCGAGATGCACAGGGTAGTTCGGATGATCGCAACCCACCATCATCTGCGCACCGCTCTTCAATGCCGATTTCATTTCAGGTGTCAGTTCAAAGCGCACAAAATGCACCGCTGAAGTTTTCTCGGCAGTTTCGCGCTCCAGATCTTCATCAGCAATCGCATAAACGCGCGACTGACCTTCCACCTGAATGAACAAGCGATCTTCAATACCGATCAACTTAGCCAGCGCTACTTTTCTCTCGGCGACGTTGCCATACTCGATCAGCATGGTCGCTTTGAAGTTGCTGCCCTCAGGGCACAGTGGATTGTAAGCATCGAGCTCGGATTGAATGCCGTCTTCCTCGAATATCTTTTCGATGCGCAGCATCTCCTGCACCTGATAGCGCAGAGTCATTTCGTCTTCAAACAAGAGCATGACGTGGTTACCCAAATAAACGCTACGATTTTTTTTGTGCTCCATGACCTGTTTGCGGAACTCGACACGCGTTTTTGCGTAAGTCTCGAGACCCATCAGGCTTTCACGGGTAATCGCCATGGTGAACTCCTTTAAGAATTAGTTAAAAATCAAATACAAAAATCAGATAGCGTAGGCTTTGCGCAGCAGCGACAGGGGATGCGCCATCTCGGCTTTTTTCATGCCACCCTCTTCCATGCCCTGCGCGATGTGATGCCCCGCCAGCTGGCAGTCGGACGAAATGTAATCCGGCTCATCATTGGCCATGGCCTTGAAAACCGGCTTGCCGATCTTCATCGACATCGCGTGATACTCCTTCTTCACGCCGTAGGTACCTGCATGCCCGGAACAACGCTCAACCACATTGAGTTTGGTGTCAGGTACCAGCTGCAGCATATCGGCTGTCTTGCGACCCACGTTTTGCACCCGCGAGTGACAAGGGATGTGATAAGACACGTGGCCCAGCGATTCTTTGAAATCAGTTTTCAGCAAACCATCACGATTGCGAGCGACGAAGTACTCGAACGGATCCCACATCGCTTCCTTGACCAGCTGCGTATCTGCACAGTCGGGGAACATCAGTGGCAATTCCTGCTTGTACATCAACGTGCAGGAGGGAATCGCCGTCAGAATGGCATAGCCTTCTTTCGCAAGCTTGACCAAGTGCGGAATGTTGATCGCTTTTTTCTCTGCTACACCCTGCAAGTCGCCCTGCTCCAGCTTGGGCATGCCGCAGCAGGCTTCTTTTTCCACCATCACATACGGAATTTCATTGTGATCCAAAATCGCCAGCAGATCGTGACCGATGCCGGGTTCGTTGTAGTTCACATAGCAGGTCGAATAAATCGCGACCTTGCCCGGTGTATTTTTACCGTCCTTGACGGCGTGCGACGCAGAACGCTTCGCACTCGAGCGGAACTTGGTGGTCGCAAACTCTGGCAGCCAGGCTTTCTTGTCGACACCGAGCACATTTTCGAGAACGCCGCGCGTAATCGCTGCTTTGTTCACTGCGTTGACCGCTTGGGTCACGATAGGTATGCCCGCAAACATGCCGAGACCATCGGTATCAGAGAGGAACTTGTCACGCGCCAGAACTTCGCCTTTTTTGTACTTCACGGCTTTGGCACGCAACATTAAGTGGGGGAAGTCGAGGTTCCACTCATGCGGCGGTGTGTACGGGCATTTGGTCATGTAGCAGAGGTCGCACAGATAGCACTGGTCAACGACCTTCATGTAATCCTTCTTGTCGACGCCATCGACCTCCATCGTCTCGGACTCATCGACGAGATCGAACAGCGTGGGGAAGGAAGCGCACAGAGATACACAGCGACGGCAACCATGGCAGATATCGTAGACACGCTCGAGCTCTGTGTTCAGGGAATCTTCGTTGTAAAAGTCCTCGCTCAGCCAATCCAACGGATGACGGGTCGGGGCTTCGAGGTTGCCTTCTCGTGACATGTTTTGATCTCGTGCGGGTTATTAGGGTTGTGCGCAGCGCATGCGCGGGACTTTATGCGCTCTGCACAACCCTCTTTGCTTTTGCTCGGAGGGTTGTGACAACGTGCTTATCAGTCGACCAGTGCGTCGAGGGCTTTCTGATAACGGTTAGCGTGTGAACGCTCAGCCTTTGCCAGAGTTTCGAACCAGTCAGCGATCTCGTCGAAACCTTCTTCGCGAGCTGTCTTGGCCATACCAGGGTACATGTCAGTGTACTCATGGGTTTCGCCGGCAACTGCTGCCATCAGGTTCTGACGCGATGAGCCGATTGGCAGACCGGTTGCAGGATCACCCACTTGCTCGAGGTACTCGAGGTGACCGTGTGCGTGGCCGGTTTCGCCTTCAGCAGTCGAGCGGAACAGCGCTGCGACATCGTTTTGGCCTTCAACGTCAGCCTTGTTCGCGAAGTACAAATAACGGCGGTTTGCCTGAGATTCGCCCGAGAAGGCGTCTTTCAGATTGGCTTCCGTCTTGGAGCCTTTCAACTTGGACATGTAGATCTCCTATGAATTCATGGAAAAACAGACCCCCATCAACAAAGTGATGCTGGAGGTATACGATCTGGGTTGAAAACCGACCAGCTAGTACAGGTTTTCGAAACGGAGTATGGGGTCGGCTGGGAAAAAGCTCAAATTGGCTATCTCAATGCGGTCGATTGAGAAAAGCTATTGAGTTACAAATCATTGTAGATGAGAACTATTATCACTTTTGCAGAAGCAGGGCAATCGCTTGGGCGGCGATACCTTCCTCGCGCCCTTCCCATCCCAAACGCTCATTCGTCTTGGCTTTGAGGTTGATCTGGGCTTCGGAAACGGCCAGATCCGCCGCAATCTGAGCAATCATGCGAGGCAAGTGCGGGGACATTTTGGGGGCTTGCGCGATGATCGTGGCGTCAATATTGCCAATTTCATAAGCAGTAGAGCGTACCCGCTGCGCCGCCACCCGTAGCAGCACTCTTGAATCAGCCCCTGCAAATTCCGGATCGGTATCAGGGAAATGCCGGCCGATATCGCCAAGACCCGCCGCGCCCAGCAGCGCATCCGTAATCGCGTGGAGCAGCACATCGGCGTCGGAATGCCCGAGCAGCCCGCTGCGATGGGGAATCGTCACGCCGCCAATAATCAAAGGCCGGCCCGGCACCAACGCATGGCAGTCATAGCCCTGACCAATGCGAATCGGTGGGAGAGATGAGGACGAATTGTTCATGCAGAGCCTTTCAGATAGCGTTCGGCCAGCAGCATATCCTCTGGCAGCGTGACTTTGAAATTGCGCGGACTACCCTCGACCAGCCGAGGCTGCATACCCAGTGCCTCGAAAGCACTGGCTTCATCCGTCACAGCGCTGGCTTTCAAAAGTGCATCGAGCAACGCAGCGTGACGAAACATCTGAGGCGTTTGCGCTGCCCACAAGCGCTCGCGTGGCACGGTTTCGAGCGCTCTGCCCTGCTCGCTGCTGCGCTTGAGCGTATCCGCAACGGGCAAAGCCAGCAATCCACCGACCGGGTCCGCTGCAACCGCCGTGATAAGCCTGACGATCAGTTCCACCGTCAGACCTGGGCGCGCCGCGTCATGCACCAGCACCCAATCATCGGGCTTGACCTCGGTCGCGATCGCGGCCAGACCCTGAGTGACCGAGACCTGACGGGTCGCACCACCGCAAAATAAAATCGTCGTGCGCGGTACTGCGGGTAGCGTTGCAATGAAACTATCCTCAGGGCTTACAACGACATAGCAATGTTCTATTTCAGGCGTTGCGGCAAATGTTTCCATCACATGCTGCAACAGTGCCTTGCCGGCAATCTGTCCATATTGCTTGGGTACGACACCTCCCATGCGTGCACCGACGCCGGCGGCGGGAATAAGAGCGAAGTAACGAGGCTGAGTCATAGGCGATATAATCGCACGCTTATCTACAAAGTTTCCATTCATAACCACGGCCGCTACTACTCGCCGCTATCCGCGAAGGCTTTTTGTCTTTGCCTGTCATGCCCTTAGCTTCTACACCGATACGACCGCTCCCCAAACCTGGCACCCGCTTCGTGATGCCTGCGTTGCATGGCGCAGCGGAGTCCTTGGTGCTCGCCCAGGCCGCGCATGCGCTCAAGGCCGAGGGGCGCATGCTAGCCATTATTGTCGCCGATGCGCCCGCCGCACAGCGTTTGCTGACCGAGATCGCTTGGTTTGGTCAGCGTGAGGGACAGGCTCTGCGCTGCCATTTGCTACCCGATTGGGAGACATTACCTTACGACGCCTTTTCACCGCATCAGGATCTGGTATCCGAGCGTTTGGCGACACTGCATGAAATTCGCAGCGCTCAATGCGATGTCCTGATCGTACCCGCCACCACTGCGCTGGTACGGATGGGACCGCCGTCATTTCTGGCCACTTACACCTTCTTTTTTAGGCAAGGTGAGCGACTCGACGAAGCGCAACTCAGATCACAACTCACACTCGCCGGCTATGCGCATGTGGCGCAAGTGATGTCGCCCGGTGAATATTCGGTGCGCGGTGGGCTGATTGATCTTTTCCCGATGGGCTCGGTGCTACCGTACCGGATTGATCTTTTTGGTGACAGTATCGAAAGTCTGCGCACCTTTGATGTGGACACGCAAAGATCGCTCTATCCCGTCAAAGAAGTGCGACTTTTGCCGGGACGTGAATTTCCGATGGATGAAGCAGCGCGCAGTGCTTTTCGCAGCCGCTGGCGTGAAGTGATCGAAGGCGATCCATCGCGCTCCATGATTTATCGCGACATCGGTAACGGTATTGCATCGGCTGGTATTGAATATTACTTTCCGCTATTTTTCGAAGAGACCGCTACGCTGTTTGATTATCTGCCCGAAGGCAGCAGCTTTACGCTGATTGGCGATATCGAAGCCTCAATACAGCGCTTCTGGTCTGACACACGTTCTCGCTACAACTTTCTCAAATCGGATCGCGAGCGACCGCTGCTGCCGCCTGAGCAGATTTTTCTGAGCGATGAAGATTTCTTTTCGCTGCTGAAACCCTACGGACGCTGGGTCTTGCAGGACAAGGTCGAAGCCTCCGAGCTTTCCGCAACCTTGCCCGATATTTCGGTCAATCGCCGACTTGATGATCCGTTGACCAATCTGCGTGCTTTTCTTTTGCAGAGCCATCATCGCGTGATGATTTGCGCCGAATCAGGCGGACGGCGTGAAACATTGCGTGAATACTTCAGTGAATATGCTTTGTCATTGACGGCCTGCGAGAGCCTCGATGATTTCATGGCTTCCACAGACCGGATGATGTTGTGTGTGTCGCCCTTGCACGAGGGCGCATTACTCTCGACAGAGCTAGGCGATATCGCCTTCATCACTGAAACAGAGCTTTATGCCGGCAGTGGTCGTCGCGCAGGTCGCAAAACGCAAGAGGGTCCGAGCCAGGTCGATTCCATGGTGCGTGATCTGTCCGAACTAAAAATCGGCGATCCCGTGGTTCACCTCAATCATGGCATTGGCCGTTACTGTGGCCTGATCAGCATGGATCTCGGTGAAGGCGAGACGGAGTTTCTGCATCTCCAGTATGCAAAGGAAACCACACTGTATGTGCCGGTCTCGCAGCTGCACGTGATCTCGCGCTACTCGGGTGCTGCGCCTGAAGATGCACCCTTGCATACACTAGGCTCAGGCCAGTGGGAAAAAGCGCGACGCAAAGCTGCAGAACAAATACGCGACACAGCCGCAGAACTGCTGAATCTGTATGCGCGTCGCGCCGCGCGTCAGGGACATTCGTTTGAGTATTCAGCGCATGACTATGAAGCCTTCGCTGACAGTTTCGGCTTTGAAGAGACGGCCGACCAGTCTGCAGCAATTCAAGCTGTGATCAAGGACATGACCTCAGGCAAACCGATGGATCGCCTCATCTGCGGCGATGTTGGTTTCGGCAAAACCGAGGTCGCACTTCGCGCAGCCTTTGTCGCAGTGATGGGTGGCAAACAGGTCGCCATACTTGCGCCCACCACGCTGCTAGCCGAACAACACGCCCAAACATTTGCCGATCGTTTTGCCGATTGGCCGGTACGTATCGCAGAATTGTCTCGCTTCAGAACTAGCAAGGAAGTCACACAGGCACTCAAAGGCATGGCCGACGGATCGATTGATGTCGTCATCGGCACGCACAAACTCTTGTCGGCGGATGTGAAATTCCAACGGCTAGGTCTGGTGATTATCGACGAGGAACACCGCTTTGGTGTACGTCAGAAAGAAGCACTCAAGGCCTTGCGTGCCGAAGTTGATGTACTTACCCTCACCGCCACACCGATACCCCGTACTTTGGGCATGGCACTCGAAGGTCTGCGTGATTTTTCAGTGATTGCCACCGCGCCGCAAAAACGTCTGGCAATCAAAACTTTCGTTCGCGGCGAATCCGAGTCGGTCATTCGCGAAGCCTGTCTGCGCGAACTCAAGCGCGGTGGGCAAGTGTACTTTCTGCACAATGAAGTCGACACCATCGAGAATCGTCGCAAGAGTCTTGAGGCACTGCTGCCCGAGGCGCGCGTTGCGATTGCCCACGGGCAGATGCATGAACGCGATCTTGAAAAAGTCATGCGTGACTTCGTTGCGCAGCGTTTCAACATACTCTTGTGCACGACCATCATCGAAACCGGTATCGACGTACCCACGGCCAACACCATCATCATGCATCGCGCTGATCGATTTGGTCTCGCGCAGCTGCATCAGTTGCGTGGCCGCGTCGGTCGATCCCATCATCAGGCCTACGCTTATTTGCTGGTGCATGATGTGCAGACACTGACTCGTCAGGCCGAGCGCAGGCTTGATGCCATCCAGCAAATGGAAGAACTGGGCAGCGGCTTTTATTTGGCCATGCATGATCTGGAAATTCGCGGTGCTGGTGAGGTCCTTGGTGAAAACCAGTCGGGCGAGATGACCGAAATCGGATTCCAACTTTATTCCGACATGCTCATGGCAGCGGTACGGTCACTGAAAAACGGTAAAGAACCCGACCTCGCATCGCCGCTATCCACTACGACCGAAATCAATCTGCATGTACCCGCCTTGTTACCCAGTGATTTTTGCGGTGATGTGCACGAGCGGCTCTCTATTTACAAGCGCTTGGCAAATGGACAAACGCAGGAAAGCATCGATAATCTGCAAGAAGAACTTATCGACCGTTTTGGCAAACTGCCTGATCCAGTCAAAGCGCTGATTGAGACGCACCGCTTGCGCGTATCCGCAAAAACGGTGGGCATCATCAAGATCGATGCACATGCCGAATCCGCACAATTGCAATTTGAACCAAAACCACCGATCGATCCGATGCGCATTATTGAACTTGTTCAGAAAAGTCGTCACATACGCCTGTCCGGGCAGGATAAGTTGAAAATTACTGCTGCCATGCCCGA
>JAIXYM010000112.1 GCA_027490255.1 Oxalobacteraceae bacterium
GCACCGGCGTAGAAAGTTTTGGTCTGGTCGCGATCGAGGCCTTCGCCTGTGGCACACCTGTGATTGCCACGCGCCATGGCGGCTTGCGCGAACTCATCCAGCACGGTGAGAACGGTTTGCTGGTGCCACCTAATGATGCAAATGCACTAGCGTCGGCGATTGCCTATGCAGAATCACATCCAGATCATATGCGTGATATGGGTATGGCCGCGCGCAAGGACTATCTCGCTTCTTATACGCCTGAGCGCAATTATCAGCAGTTAATACAGATCTACCATGAGTCAGTGGACTCTGCTCCCCTGCCCCTGACAATCAATCTGACCCATGCTGAAACTCGCGATAGTCGTCAATGAACCACCGCCCTACCGTATTCCTGTCTTCAACCTGATTGCCCGCCACCCGGAAATCAGTCTGCAAGTTATTTTTTGCTGTCGCCGTGAGCCTAATCGACTCTGGGATCTGCCGCCTATTACGTTCGATCATGTTTTTCTGCGAGAACGAATAAGAACGGTACGGGGACGCTATATCCATAACAATCCTGATGTATTGTTGGCGCTGTCGCGTTTCAAACCTGACGTGGTGCTGGGTAATGGATTCAATCCTACTCATCTCTATGCGTTTGCATGGACACGTCTGATGCGCCGCGCCTACATCGCCATGACAGATGGCACGCTGAAATCGGAAAAATCACTTGGCACCTTGCATGTGCGCTTGCGTCGCTACGTTTATAAGCGTGCAGAGGCTTTCATCGCAGCCAGTCAAGGGGGATTGGCGCTCTACCGAAGCTACAACGTGCCTGCCGCTCGCTGCTTTCGCTCTTGCCTTGCAGTTGATAACGCACGCTTTTACCCTCATGAGCTTGGTGCCGAAAAACCATGGGATTTCATCTTCACCGGACGACTTGAAGCTGGCAAGCAGCCTGAATTTGCGATGGACGTTGCATTGCAAAGCGCTCGAAGACTAGGCCGTCGGCTAACGCTGCTTTATGTGGGCTCTGGCGGCGAAGAAGCTGCGCTTCGCAAACGTGCAAAGACGCTGGAGCATCAGCTTCTCGTGCATTTCCATGGCTTTGCCACTCAGAGTGAATTGCCTGAGCTGTATCGGGCCGCAAAAATTTTCCTATTTCCCACGCAAGCTGATGTTTGGGGTGTCGTGGCCAATGAAGCTTGTGCCGCTGGCTTGCCCGTTATCGTTTCACCCCATGCGGGTGTGGCAGATGAGCTAGTCGTCGACGGACAGAACGGCTATGTACGACCGCTGGACGTTCAGGCGTGGACAGACTGTGCGCTCGGCTTGTTGAAAAATGCAGATCAATTGCGCGTGATGGGCGAGCGTTCTTTGCTACTGGTCAAGCCGTACTGCTTCGAATCAGCCGCCAAAGGCATCATTGATGCCGCTGGAGCAGCGCGTGAAGTTCTTTCCGACTATGCTTCGGTGAGTCGGCCGGTCTGATAATCATGAATCGCCTGCTCGATCTCAGCCACGGTGTTCATGACGAAAGGACCATACTGAACAATAGGTTCACCCAAAGGCCGACCCGACAACAGCAAAAAGCGCGCACCCTCATCACCAGCGACAAATTCAACATGGTCGCCATCGGTAAGTATCGCGGCACTGTGAGTCGCCAGCAGCGTTTCACTGCCTGCGAGTCGCACGTTACCCTCGAAAAGGTAAGCCATCGCATTGTGACCGGGCGTCATTCGCTGACTAAATGTACCTTTGGCAGGCAGGGTCACATCAAGGTAGAGGGGCTCTGTGGAGAGACCGTGGATAGGTCCTGCCAACGTGACATCATCGGTTTGCAAATGACCCGCAATGACCTTGACCTGACCACCCGCCGGCAAAGCATGTACTGGAATTTCTTCGGGCAGAATGTCGCGGTATCCAGCCGGTTTCATTTTCTCTTTTGCGGGCAAGTTGATCCACAACTGAAAGCCGCGCATGCGCCCTTGTTCTTGTTGCGGCATCTCAGAATGAATGATGCCGCGACCGGCTGTCATCCACTGCACGCCGCCACTTTTTAGATCGCCCTGATTGCCCAAATGATCCTCGTGGCGCATATGACCATCCAAGATATACGTCACCGTCTCGAATCCCCGGTGCGGGTGTGATGGAAAGCCTGCGATGTAGTCACCGGGATTAAAGGACGAGAACTCATCGAGCATGAGAAAAGGATCCAGTCGCGTACCCTCCCCGCTGCCTAGACTGCGGCGAAGGCGCACGCCAGCCCCATCGGAAGTATTCATTGCAGGCAGGATGCGGGCGATAGCGCGAGCTTGGGATGGTGGCATGATCTTGTTCGACAACAGAGGCAGTAAAAAACAGATTTTAACTGCGGATCATCATTGTCGCTTGGCGAGTCCGGCAGCCATCTCATCAGTTCATGCACTGATATGCGCCAGCAAGGGCAAATGATCCGATGCTTTCCGCGCCAGACTGCTGCTGTGTACTCGTACCCGAACCAGTCGATGACGCGGTCGTATCCAGATACGATCCAGTGCAAACACCGGGCAGGTGGCCGGAAATGTTGCCGGCGCAGGAACTGCCTGAAAATGTGAAATCAATTGCCTCAATGGTTTGCCCCAGACGAACCATTCGTTCACATCGCCCATCAGAATCACCGGCATCTCACCGGTATCGAAACACCGCAACAAGGTTTGTACCTGTGAAGTTCGCTCCGCAGCGCGCAGTCCCAGATGCGTTGCCACCACGCGTAGCCGGCAGCCATGGCAATAGATGTCTGCGTCCAGTGCACCACGCGGCTCCTCGCTGCCAAACGAGATATCGATCTTACGTGTGCTCAGAATCGGGTAACGCGACAGAATGGCATTGCCGAAGTGGCGACCGCTGACATCAAAGGTTGGGCCGGCGACACCCACAAGCCCCAGTTCGCGCTCCAGTCTTTGCAACACATTAGGCCAGTGATGCCCGCCTAGAGGTACTTCTTGCAAGGCGATGATGTCGGCATTCGTTTCCTTGAGCACCTCGGCGATGCGTGAGGGATCGAATCGCCCATCATGACCGACGGCACCATGAATATTCCAGGTGGCCAGCATCACCGGCCATGGTAAGCGTAAGCGCGTGATCATCGATAAAGATTCAGATACGCTTGTGCCGGCGTATATCGCAAGGTAATGACGCCCGCAATCAATAGCAGCGACAAGATCAACATCACCACAAATCGGCGCGAAAAAGGCTTTCGGCTTTGGCGCGGTACCCAGCGCGCAATCAAGGCTTCAGGATCGATAGGTTCTTCCGGATCAAACAGCGACTGTTGGGGTATCAGCGCATCCAGCTCTGGCACTGCCAATGGATCCAGTTCCACCAGGCGCCGCGGCCTCTGACTCAGCTGCTTCGTGGCGCTCAGAAGGCCTTTGTCGCTAAGAATCTTTTGCACGACCTCGGGTACTTCGGCCAGATGTTCAGCCAGTAGTCTTGCGCGCATGCGCGCAATAGCAGCGGCGATGCGTACGCGCTCGTGTTCGTCACCCACTGCCTCGATCGACAGATTACACTCGGTGTCGCAAGCCATGGATCGGTTGGATAGATTGGCTGAGCCAATAGAGAGTAAGCGATCATCTGCAAAAAAAACTTTGCTGTGAACATTCAAAGCACCACCGTCAATTTCATCTAGCTGCGGCGACATCATGCGGTAATGATGATAGATATCGGCACGGCGCAAGCGATCATGCATGCGAGCACGCAGCACGCCCATCGTGGCTTCCTCCAGCCAGCCACTCTGTTTGTTAGGTGAAATGATCAGCACCTCAGGTCCATGCGGTTCGGCCAGACGTCGAGCGAGCGCACCCGCGATCAGTTCCGAGGTGACGTATTGATTCTCGAATAAAAGGCTCTCATGCGCCGATGCGATCGCATCAAGATGGAGTTGACGTATCTCGCTCACGCCAGGCGTGCCGTCATAGGCAGGTACAGTGCGAGAAATCGCGACGGGTACATCGCTTAGATCTACGTCAAGACAATCAGGCCACATAGTCATTGCGAATGGTGCGGGCGCGACAGTCTCGCATCCACCCGCTAGCTGCCAGCGATCACGGCACAATATCCCGAGCGCACGGGCAGCATCACCGTCGACAGCAGCCTGTACGTCATGAAAAGGAGCATAGGCCTTGCCATTGACATCTCGGCGCCTCGTATCTGCGGCAGAGTGCGCCGGCGTATCCCAACGCGCACTGGTCAGATCAAGACCACCGACGAAAGCAAGCGTGTCGTCAATCACAATGACTTTCTGATGATGACACGCACCGACAGGGTGCCGTCCATCCATCAAGAAATGCAAACGTTGGTGCGTGCGCCAGCCAAGATGATAGGCAGGCAGCCACTCACGCTCCATGGCATAGAGCATGGTGAAATCCCAGTTCAGCACATAAGCGTGCAATTCTCGGCGCTCGGACACGACCGCATGCAGGAAATCACCCAATGGCTCGGGATAGCCATCCGCGGCCCCTTCGGGCACCAGCCATATACGGCTGTCTATGTCCCAAGACAAAATGAAAATGCATCGTCTGGCTTGTCGAATCGCTGCTCTCACAGCTCTGAAATAGATCTGTGCATCAAGAAGCATGGAAAAATGATGCGCGTGTGCGATACACCAGCAATTGTGGCCGGGCTTGAGAAGAGGGATTGTTATGCTTTTGGTCGCATTCACATTGAAGGAGCTGCCGGATGGATGACAGCAGAGCGCTATTCAAGCAGCCTAGTGAATGATTCGTCCCCCAGATTTGCGGTTTTGCAGGAGCTGTATGAATTTTTCTGGCCTCACCGCCTCACTGAACAGAAAACCTTGAACGCAATGACAAGGTGTTGCCCTAAGAAAGCCAAGTTGATCAAAATTTTCAACGCCCTCCGCCACCACATTAATATGCAAATCGCTGGCCAGACGTATGATGGCAGACACGATGGCGGCATCTTCCTGATCGCGCGGCAGGTTAGTGATCAGTCCCGGATCCAGCTTGAGTACATCGACCGGAAATTGCTTGAGGTAAGACAGGCTTGACATACCTGCACCGAAATCATCAATGCTGACGGAAACGCCGAGCGATTTAAGCTCATCGATTACTCGACTTTCCGATGTAATAGCACTGACCAGCGCGGCTTCGGTGATTTCAATTTCCAATGCACTTGGAGGCAATCCGTATTTGGTCAGTGTTTCCTTCAAGCTGTCGACGAAGGCGTCTGCTAATAACTGCGCAGGCGCGATATTCACAGCCACCTTTAAATTGGACAATTCAGGCAAGCCGGTCGCGCCAGATGCGCCGAGAGAACGCCATTGCGCAAGTTGCTTGCAGGCCGAATCAACCACCCAAGCCCCCAGGCTGACGATTAATCCCATTTCTTCCGCGAGCGCAATGATCTGCCTGGTAGAGAGCGCCATCAATTGTGAATTGCGGCATCGAAGCAATGCCTCAACCCCTGCAATCTGCAGAGTTTTCAGATCGATCTGAGGCTGATAGGCAAGATCGAAATCGCCCTGCGCAACTGCAGATCGTAAATGCTCTTCCTGTTGTCGACGTTGCTGTACCTCCGTCAGCATGCCCGGTGCAAAAACGCGGTACCGCCCTCTGCCCGTTGCCTTGGCGCGATACATCGCCAGATCGGCCTTCTGCAACAATTCACCCGAGTTGCCGCCATCTTGTGGGTAGAACGCGATACCGATGCTGGCACCGCTATTGATTTCGTGATTATCAATCGTGTATGACTTACTTAGCTCATGGATGATGTTTTCGGCAATCAGCTCGGCCGATGACAAGGATTTGAGCCGCGTCATGATCAGCACAAACTCGTCACCGCCCAACCGGGCCACGGTATCTGTCTCGCGCACGCATTGCATCAAGCGCTTTGATACCATCCTCAGAAATTGATCACCCGTATGATGTCCCAGCGTATCGTTGATCACCTTGAAGCGATCCAGGTCGACCAGCAGTACCGCCACC
>JAIXYM010000032.1 GCA_027490255.1 Oxalobacteraceae bacterium
GTACCCAAACCTCAGCTGGCGCGCGTGATCATGGCGTCCTTTGATGATGTGGTCAAAGGTGGCAATGCAGTGGCTGATGTGATTGCTGCGGGCATTATCCCCGCCGGTCTGGAAATGATGGACAAGACCAGCTCACGCATGGTTGAGCCTTTTGTCAAAGCCGGTTACGACACCGACGCTGAAGCGATTCTGCTGTGCGAATCGGATGGCACACCCGAAGAAGTTGAAGAAGAAATCGCTCGCATGACTGAGGTGCTGAAAGCTTCAGGTGCCACTGCGATTGCCGTATCGCGCGATGAGGCCGAGCGTCTGAAATTCTGGTCGGGTCGCAAGAATGCTTTTCCGGCCGCAGGTCGTATCTCGCCGGACTATTACTGCATGGATGGCACGATACCGCGCAAGCATCTCGCGAAAGTTTTGTTGGGCATCGCCGAGATGGAAAAAAAATACGAACTTCGCTGTGCGAACGTGTTTCATGCAGGTGATGGCAATTTGCATCCGTTGATTCTGTTTGATGCCAACACACCGGGTGAATTTGATCGCGCCGAAAAATTTGGCGCTGAGATTCTGGAATTGTGTGTGGAGGTCGGCGGCACCATCACTGGCGAGCATGGCGTTGGCATTGAAAAAATCAATTCCATGTGTGTGCAGTTTTCGGACGCCGAGCGCGAAGCCTTCTTTGGTGTCAAGCGTGCGTTCGATACCGCTTTCCTGCTCAATCCCGACAAGGCGATACCCTCACTACACCGCTGTGCCGAGTACGGCAAGATGCATGTACGTCACGGCCAGCTGAAGTTCGCTGATCTGCCACGATTCTGATGCGGGCTGAATAAAAAATGGAACAGGTATTAACAAGCTTCAGAGACCGTATTGTTGCGGCAAGCAATTCAGGGGCGTCATTGCGCTTGCGCGGCAATGGCACAAAAGACTGGTATGGCCAGCGGCTGGAAGGTGAGGTACTCGATACCACCACCTATAGCGGCATCGTTGATTACGATCCGACCGAACTCGTCATCACCGCGCGCTGCGGTACCAATCTTCGCGAGATTGGTAAGGCACTGTCGGCGCACAATCAGATGCTGGCTTTTGAGCCCATGCGATTTGATGGCATGGCCACCATCGGTGGCATCGTCGCTGCTGGCTTGTCGGGCCCGCGCCGTATGGCGGTGGGTGCCGTGCGTGATTTTGTGTTGGGCGCAGTGATGATGGATGGCCGTGGTGAGGTCTTGCACTTCGGCGGTCAGGTCATGAAAAACGTGGCTGGCTACGATGTATCTCGCTTGCTCACCGGATCGCTCGGCACGCTGGGGCTGATTCTGGAAGTCTCGGTCAAGGTCTTGCCTAAACCGGTGGCGCAGCAGTCATTGCAGTTTTCGATGACGGAAGCCGAGGCGCTGCATCAAATCAATGCCTGGGGTGGTCAGCCTTTACCGATCTCGGCTTCATGTTGGTATCAGGGTCAGCTTACGGTACGTTTGTCTGGCGCACGAGCGGCTGTCGATGCCGCCATCATCAAAATGGGTGGTGAGGTGTTGGCTGATGCAGATACTTTCTGGGATCAGTTGCGCGAGCATCAGGGGTCGTTTTTTGCAGAAACAGATTCTGCCGAAGGTTTGTGGCGTTTGTCTGTGCCCAGCACGACGCCGGTATTGCAACTGCCGGGTGACACATTGACGGAATGGGGTGGCGCACAGCGCTGGCTAAAAACCTCTGCCGATGCAACGACCATTCGTGCCGCTGCCGAAGCAGCAGGTGGGCATGCGACGCTGTTCCGTGGGGGTGATAAATCCGTCGGCGTGTTTCATCCGCTCAAAGCACCGGTCGCCGGCATTCATCGTCGCCTGAAAGCCAGTTTTGATCCGGCGGGTATTTTCAACCCGCACCGTATGTACCCTGATTTCTGATTACTGTTCATTCAATGCAAACCAATCTCGCAGATTTCATCAAAGACACCCCTGAAGGCCAGGAGGCTGATGCCATTCTGCGCAGCTGTGTGCACTGCGGTTTTTGCACCGCCACTTGCCCTACCTATCAATTGTTGGGTGACGAGTTGGACGGGCCGCGCGGCCGTATCTACTTGATCAAGCAAGTCCTTGAGGGCAAAGCGGCTACTGAAAAAACGCAGATGCATCTGGATCGCTGCCTGACTTGCCGGAATTGTGAAAGTACTTGCCCCTCAGGTGTCCATTATGGCCGCTTGGTTGATATTGGTCGAGGTATCGTTGAAAAACAGGTCAAGCGCCCGTTGGCGCAGCAGCTGGTACGCACAGCGCTGAAAGAAATCCTGCCACGCAAGAGCGTGTTCAACCCAGCGATGAAGATGGGGCAGTTAGTTCGTCCCTTGTTGCCCGAGGTGCTGAAAAACAAAGTGCCGCAAGCGCGACCCGCGGGTGTCTGGCCATCGCGCAGTCATGCCCGAAAAATGTTGTTGCTCGACGGCTGTGTGCAGCCGGCGATGTCACCAAATATCAACGCAGCAACCGCGCGCGTGCTCGATGCGCTGGAGGTGCAGCTGATCATTGCCCCGAAGGCAGGATGCTGCGGCGCGATTCGTCATCATCTGAATGATCAAGACGGCGCACTCGATGATATGCGTCGCAATATTGATGTGTGGTGGCCGTATGTAGAAGCCGGCGCGGAAGCTATTGTGATGACGGCCTCAGGCTGCGGTGTCACCGTCAAGGAGTATGGCCATCTGCTCGCGCACGATCCAGCGTATGCAGCGCGTGCTGCACGTATTTCTGAATTGACGAAAGACCTCTCGGAAATCATGCCAGCGTTCGAGCAGCAACTCGCCGCCAAAGTGAAAGTAAAAAAACGCGTTGCCTATCATCCGCCTTGCACACTGCAGCACGGTCAGCAGATACGCGGCAAGGTCGAGGGCGTGCTGCGCGCTGTTGGTGTTGATGTGACGCTCTGCGCTGACAGCCACTTATGCTGTGGCTCGGCAGGTACTTACTCGGTATTGCAGCCTGAGCTGTCGTATCAGCTGAGAGACAACAAACTAAAAAATCTTGAGGCGACTCAAGCCGATGAGATTGTGTCAGCCAATATCGGCTGCCTGACCCATTTGCAATCAGGTACCGATACGCCTGTGAGGCATTGGATTGAGTTAATCGATCAGAGCCTTTGAAAGTCGCGGGGTCGGCACCGACATGCCGATCCCGCGCTTTTTTCTTGCAACCTGAAGCATTCTCTTCTCAATCACGACGGCGATTGATGAAAGATTGTTTGCTTTACCATTCGCGTCATTTACCATCCCTGTTCGTCACTCGAATCTGGGTTTCCATCCCAGTCACTCGAGTCATCCACCATGGGGATAATGATGCTGCTATCTTCCTTACTCGATTCCTCCGTCACGGTGACAACGACGCTGTTGTCATCGTCTCCGTCCATTGGCGTTGGATCAAGTTTAGGCATGCGAGTGACGGTATCTTGTTTTTTCTCATCCGGTTTTTTCTCATCGGATTTATTGATCTGATATACCAGTTCTAATGCTGCCCGGATATAGCCTGTATATAGACCCCGAAATGCCCAGCCAGGCGGCACTATTAAGTCAATGGCAGGTATCACATGGCCTAAAAACCGTAGTAGGGGATGAGGACTTTGTCGGAGCGCGGACGTAACCTGAGACATGCCAGCAACAAACATTAACGATACGATTCGGCCGAGTGCTTCCGCTGTCATATCAAGAGCAGATGGAACATCTTTGAAAGAGTTCATCAATTCATGTTTTAGTGTGCCAAAATAGTGCGACTTACGTTCCGCAATGATTAAGGCTCTATTTGTTGTGAGTAACTGACGTGCCAATGCATGTTTAGCATCACGATCGTATTGGTCGGATTTGATGGCATTATTTAAATCGATTGCCAACGATTTCAGCTTTGCTGCCTCCATGCCTGATATCTCTAGAGTCGGCAGTATCACTTCTTTAGCTTTGGGGTCCAGGCTCCTGAGGTACTGCTGCGAATAAACATATTCTGCAC
>JAIXYM010000054.1 GCA_027490255.1 Oxalobacteraceae bacterium
AGTGCGTGGGCAGTCAAAGAGTCCATGCAGATTCTGCAAAAAATCTTCTTGTTGCGTACCTGCGAGGACTCGGTTTTTTCCAATCGCACCCGGCCATGCCTATTGCATCAGATCAATCGATGCAGTGGGCCTTGCGTTAACTTGATCGGCAAAGACGATTACGCCGTCGACGTCGACAATGCTGCGCAATTTTTACGGGGTCGACAGTCCGAGCTAATGAGTTCGCTAGAAACCAAGATGCATGCCTATGCAGCCGATCTCAAATTTGAGCAAGCCGCTCTGGTGCGTAATCAGATCACTGCCTTATCGCGTGTGCTGCATCAGCAAAGTATGGAAACGGCCGGTGATGCCGACATCGACATCATCGCCGTGGTCGTGCAGGGTGGTCGTGCCTGTGTGAACCTGGCGATGGTGCGAGGTGGTCGTCATCTGGGTGACCGCGCTTACTTTCCCACGCAGGTCGACATGGCACTGGTTGCGACAGATACGCAAGTGGATGCCGAAGTCCTTAAAGCCTTTCTGGCGCAGCACTACATTGATAAATTCATTCCTTCAACGCTGATCATCAACCTTGATCTGGATGAACCTGAGCTCATGCTCGCGCTGATGGAGCAATGCGGCCATCGCATACAGCTGATATTTCAGCCACAGGGGCAGCGCCGGCAATGGCAGGATATGGCGATCAAGGGTGCAGAGATCGCGTTAACGCGACTGCTTTCAGAGCAGGGCTCGCAGCAGGCACGTACCCGTGTGCTGGCTGATACACTCGGGCTTGATGTGGCCGATATCGATGAATTGCGCATCGAATGCTTTGATATCAGTCATACCCAAGGTGAGGCGACACAGGCTTCTTGCGTGATCTACCATCACCACCAGATGCAGAGCAGTCAGTACCGACGTTACAACATCAACGACATCACGCCCGGCGACGACTACGCGGCGATGCGGCAGGTACTCACGCGGCGCTACGAGAAAGTAGCCAATGGCGAAGGCCAGATGCCGGATTTGGTTTTGATCGATGGCGGCAAAGGTCAGGTCGAGATCGCGCGTCAGGTACTCGCCGAGCTAGGACTGGACATCAGTCTCATCGTCGGCGTCGCCAAAGGCGAAGGGCGCAAGGTCGGTCTAGAGACACTGATCTTCGCTGATGGCCGACAGTCTCAGGAGTTGGGTAAGGAATCCGCGGCATTGATGCTGATCGCGCAGATCCGCGACGAGGCCCATCGCTTTGCCATCACCGGCATGCGCGCCAAGCGCGCCAAAGCCCGCCAAACCTCGAGGCTAGAAGAGATAGAGGGTATCGGTGCCAAACGTCGTCAGAAGCTGCTGGCGCGTTTTGGCGGACTGCGAGGTGTGATGGACGCCAGTGTTGAGGAGCTGGCTTCTGTCGAAGGTATTTCAAAACAACTCGCAGAAGACATTTATCGGCAGTTGCATTAAATTACGCGGGTGAGCCGCTACGTAAAAAAATACTAGAACACTGCATGCCATTCAATATACCCATCCTGCTGACCTGGTTGCGCGTTGCACTGATACCGTTGGTAGTGGGCGTTTTCTATTTGCCGACAGATTGGCTGACCGAATACGAACGTGGTCTGTCAGCCACCATCATCTTCGTCGTTGCCGCGTTGACTGACTGGTTCGATGGCTATCTTGCTCGGCGTTGGAACCAAACCTCGTCATTTGGCGCTTTTCTGGATCCGGTCGCCGACAAGCTCATGGTGGCCGGCGCGCTGCTACTATTGGTCGAGTTGGGCCGCACAACGGCAGTGATCGCCTTAATCATCATTGGTCGCGAAATCGCCATATCAGCGCTGCGCGAATGGATGGCGCAGATTGGCGCATCGAAGTCTGTAGCGGTCAGCTCTTTGGGCAAAGTCAAAACTATCGCCCAGATGATTGCAATACCCATGCTGCTCTACAAAGCACCTTTGTTCGGCGTCATAGACACACTGTATTTGGGCACACTACTGCTTTACATTGCCGCCGTGCTCACCCTCTGGTCCATGGTTTATTACCTGCGTCGCGCCTGGCCGCTGATCAAGGAGCGTCCTGAGCTTCATTAGAGGCCAGCTTGACAGAATGGCTCGATCCTTTATAATCCCGTTTCTGTTTTACGCGGGAGTAGCTCAGTTGGTAGAGCGCAACCTTGCCAAGGTTGAGGTCGAGAGTTCGAGACTCTTCTCCCGCTCCACGAATACAAAAGGGAAGCTTAAATCGCTTCCCTTTTTCATTAACGAAACCTGCGAGTCAGACCAAGCTTAGAACCGAGCACAGTCTAGGCTTCGCGGGTACAATACGGCTCCCACGGCGGGGTAGCAAAGTGGTTATGCAGCGGCCTGCAAAGCCGTCTACGCCGGTTCGATCCCGACCCCCGCCTCCAATATACGCAAGCGAACAGCTCATCTTTCTGATGGGCTGTTTGTTTTTGGGCGACAGGCCTTTTCGCCGCAGCGACACTTGTTTAAACTTTCCTTTCTGATAAAAAATTAGCCAAATCTTTCGCATTTAGTAACATACCTACATTCGACAAGTGTGCTGGGGTGGATCATGAGTATCACGACCTTTTCAAGCAGGGAATTTAAACAAGACACCAGTGGCGCAAAGCGTGCTGCCAGCCAAGGACCCGTGGTCATCACAGATCGAGGTCAGCCGGCCCATGTCCTGCTCACTTTCGAGCAATACCAGCGCCTTGTGACGAGTTCTCAAAGCATTGTTGATCTGCTGGATATGTCAGAAGAGATAGAATTCGAACCGCCGAAAGCGAGTGTACTAAGCAGGCCAGCGGACCTGAGCTGATGTACCTACTGGACACGAATGTCGTATCTGAGCTTCGTAAAGTACGAACGGGAAAAGCTGATCAATGTGTCATCCATTGGGCAAGCGGTATCCCATCGGAAATGCCGTACCAGTCAGTAATCAGAGTTCTGGAGTTTGAGATGGGGGCGTTATCGTTGGAATGTCGCGATCACCATCAAGGTCGGCTAATCAGGCGGTGGCTGGAAAACCAAGTGCTGCCTACTTTCGAAGGAAGAATCCTGGCTGTTGATACCGCAGTAGCCCGAAAGTGCGCCGAGCTTCATGTGCCTGACCGGCGAGCGGAGCGGGACGCTATGATTGCCGCGACCGCATTTGTTCATCGACTGAAGGTTGTGACCCGAAACGTGACGGACTTTGATCTAGCAATGATCGAGATAGTAAATCCATGGACTGGTGATATGTAAAAGCTAACCAGCTTACAATACGGTCCACAGCAGCAAAACTCCGCACAAAAAGCGGCCCGAGTGGTGAAATTGGTAGACACAGCGGACTTAAAATCCGCCGCTTACCCGAGAGGGGGCGTACCGGTTCGATTCCGGTCTCGGGCACCAGTATCCATGCGCCTTTTCAAGCCTTCCGAGCTTGGAAAGGCGTTTTTTCTTGTGTTTAGCGTTGCACAGTCGTTGCACAAAAAATCAAATAATCTTGCGCTACGGGTAGCAATTTTGCTGACAAAAAATGTCGATGAGAAGTTTTAGCAGGGACAACTGATCGACGGATTAGGTGTTCCAAGTTTCGAGCAATCACATGACCACCGCTTTCGGCAAGATGTTTACACGCTTGCTTGAGCGATTAAATCTGCTTCACGATACCAGAAACGGCAAGCAGAGAACCATGTACAGCTTGCGTCATTACTACGCCACTATGGCGCTGACCTACAACCGAATGACTGTGTACACATTGGCAAAACATTTGGGCACCAGTGTCGCCATGATTGAACAGCATTACGGGCATGTGGAACTGCGGAAGATGGCGCATGAGATAGCGAGTGGGTGATTTTATTAAAATAAAAATTTTGCTTTCGAAAAAAAATCTAGATGTCTTTGATTGCTAGATCAAAAAAAGTATATAAAATTGAATAATTATTTTTGTTTTATTTCCAATTGGTTTTTAAATTGCAATGCAAGTGATTATGAAAAAACTATTAGTTGGCTTATGTTGTGGATTATTTTTTATTATTGGAGATTGCTTCGCGCAAAGTAAAGAAGCAGCCGAGATTGCAAATGAATTAGTTTCAAATACTTTAAATTTCGCTAGTAAGGTTAAAAAATCATCAAATCGTAAATTTGAAAAATTTACAGTTCCGTCATTTATAAATAAAAAAAAATTGACTTCAGAAGAGACACGAATTTTAAAATTAGTAGTGGCGCAATTCATGAGTGAAACCGGATTTGATTTTGTCAAAGGGATTTACACAGGTAATACCGGTGATCCAGCTTTTAAAATAAAAATTAATAAAAACGAGTTTTTTGAAATGGGTATAAATATAAGGGAGTATGAAAATAATAAGCGTCACGTATCAATTGGTGTGTATGGAACTGATTGGGTGTGGGGGGACTATATTTTCAATGCGGCCACCGAACTTACATTTTCATGTATGGATTTAGGCGATAACTTAGATCCCTTAAAGAACTTCTACGTATGTGCTTCGACGAGGCGGGAATTTGTGACGATAGATGGGGTAGATAGGCGCTTTGAGTCAGAAATTACTGAGCAAGCAAATCGCTTTCTTCAAGGTGCTAGTTCACGTAGTTCTTTGGAAGATTTTTGGCGTAAAAGACTCGAAAGACTTCAGAAAGAAATTTTGGTTGAGGATGCAAAAAATAGAAAAAACCTTGAGTCATCAAAATCCAGAGTAAATATAAGTTTATCAAACACGCTGCCAAATATTGATGGAGTTTTTATATTTGACATCGAAACCAACGCTGACACAGCATCATTAAAAATAAACGGTGAAGAGCTGGGCGGCAGATCTGATGGGAAATACTCGATCAAGAAAGTAGCTCGTGCTGGCGGAGATACACAATTCACTATTGTGGCTACAGACATCAATGGAAACACCGATACCAAAACCGTCACCGTCAGTCGTCCTGTCGTCGAGTCAAAGCCGTCGTTCACTGCACTCAATCCAGCACAAGTCAAACGACAGCCTGAGCGTGATGCTGTTGCTGTCATCATCGGTATTGCTGACTACAAAAATCTACCTCGTGCTGATTATGCCAATGACGATGCTCGAGTGTTTTATGACTATGCGATTCGTGCACTAGGAATAAAATCTGAGAATATCAAGTTGCTAGTTGATGCGGATGCAGACGATGTGGCGATATATCAAGCTTTCAAGACGTGGCTGCCAAGCAGAGTTCGGGCTAGCTCAGATGTGTATGTGTACTACAGCGGACATGGATTGCCCACTGCGGACGGAAAGGGGCTTTACCTGCTTCCACAGCGAGCCCACAGAGACTTCATCGACAGAACTGCAATAACACAGGCAGAAATAAATGCCGCCATACAAGCCGCCAAACCTAAGTCAGTGACCGTTTTTCTGGATGCGTGCTACAGCGGACAGGCGAGGTCAGGTGAAACCTTGATTGCCAGTGCTAGACCAGTTGCATTGAAAGCGGAAAAACAGCTGTTCCCTGATAGCTTCACAGTGATTACTGCAAGTCAATCGAATCAGATCTCTAGTAGTAGTCCCGATCTCAAGCACGGTATCTTCAGCTACTACTTGATGCGGGGCATGGAGGGCGATGCAGATGCGAATAGAGATGGGAAAATTACTGCGGGTGAGATGCAAGCTTACTTGACAGAGACGGTGCCTAGGCAGGCGGGTATGCAGAATCGAGTGCAGCAACCGCAGCTGATCGGTGATGTGAATCGAGTGCTGGTCGGAAGGTAATAATAAAATTAATCTCGCTTGACCCAACGCTGTTCTCCAGCAGCCTTGCCAATTCTGCGTCGATAGTCAGCATCAGCAGCACTTTGGGCTTCGCCGTATTTGAAATAGGCTATGGCGACGTCATCGGCTGTGGGCTTGATAGTTTGTGCACTCTGTGCCATTTTGGCTGCCAAGTACCGCTGTAGCCAAGCTCGCTGCCACGCACGGGGATAAACCTTTATGGGCGCAGCGGTTGCGGGTGTGGGCTGGATGTTTTGCGGTAGAGGAGTAGGGGATGTAGTTGGTGATGCCTGTGCTTGCTGGCTGATTTTCAGTACAGGGCGTGTGGGTGTTGCGAATTCGTAAAAGCGCATAGTATGTGTCCTTGCACTTGTACTTATGCGGGTGACAAGGGCTTACCTTCACAGCCAGCCCCCAAGCCTTGATCTGTAGTAGTTCAGACCTGATCTGACAGAAAGGCCTTGCCAAAGGGTGGGGTTACCCGGTTTGATAACGATGCGAATCTTTATTAAACCAGCGCGCAAGCGCCAAGGAGTAACCCCA
>JAIXYM010000094.1 GCA_027490255.1 Oxalobacteraceae bacterium
GCTGACCGCAGCTATATGCTCGCGTTGCCCGATACGCCGGATGCAGCGCCGAAGCTTGCGCTCTCCGAAATGAATTTCGGTTTGCTGCCGATGATCACCGGGCAGTCACGATTGTCGCGACGTTTTTATGACGACGAGGTGCAGCTGTCGTCAGCCCGCGCGCAGATCGGTAACGTGCTTGATGCCGATGCGGCGATGGAGCTGGGGTTGATTACGTCTAATCCGGATGACATCGACTGGGCAGATGAAGTACGTATGGCCCTAGAAGAGCGCGCCAGCATGTCGCCGGATGCGCTGACTGGGCTGGAGGCGAACCTGCGTTTCAACGGCAAGGAAAACATGGCTACGCGCGTCTTTGGTCGCTTGTCTGCCTGGCAGAACTGGATTTTCAATCGCCCGAATGCGGTGGGTGAGCTTGGGGCATTGAAAGTCTATGGCAGTGGCACTAAGGCTAAGTTTGATTTTGAACGAGTCTAAGAGGATTTTATTTTGAGTCGTGCATGAAAGTCATGCAGTAATCCAGTGCCCTTCGGTTGACTAAAGACGCTGGATCCCGGCTTTCGCCGGGATGACTTTTCAAGAGCGTTGGCCTAAAAACTGTCATCCCGGCGAAAGGTGTAGCAGGGGTTTCATGCAGCATGCTGCATGCCTGCGGAACGGCACTGGCTTGTAAGTCAGTGCGCGCCCTGCAAGGGGGGATCCAGTGTCTTTCGTTAAGTAACCGATGAATTTGAAACTGATGAACAAGAAGCTACCTAGCAGCGATAGCCCAGAAGATTTTGAAAAAAACTGAACAACGAACCCACCAAGATAACGAGGAAATAACGTGAGCGCGATTGACTACAGCGAGAAAATTCCTAACAACGTCAACCTGTCAGAAGACCGGGCCCTGCAGCGTGCGCTTGAGCACTGGCAGCCGAATTATCTGCAGTGGTGGAATGACATGGGCCCGGATGGTTCGCATGGTTTTGATGTGTATCTGCGTACCGCCATCAACACCACGCCGGAAGGCTGGGCACAGTTTGGTCATGTGAAGATGCCGGATTATCGCTGGGGCATTTTCCTTGCAGCGCAGGATCAAGAGCGCAAAGTTCATTTTGGCGAGCACAAAGGTGAAGCTGCCTGGCAGGATGTGCCCGGCGAGCATCGCGCAAATCTGCGTCGCATCATCGTCACCCAAGGCGATACCGAGCCTGCTTCGGTCGAGCAACAGCGTCATCTGGGTCTGACTGCGCCATCGCAATATGACTTGCGCAATCTCTTTCAGATCAATGTAGAAGAGGGACGTCATCTGTGGGCGATGGTGTATCTGCTGCACAAATATTTTGGTCGCGATGGTCGCGAGGAGGCTGAAGCGCTGCTGCACCGTAATTCAGGCGATCAGGACAATCCGCGTATTCTCGAAGCCTTCAATGAAGAGACGCCGGACTGGCTGGCGTTTTACATGTTCACGTACTTTACCGATCGTGACGGCAAGTTTCAGTTATGCGCGCTGGCTGAATCGGGTTTTGATCCGCTCTCGCGTACCTGCCGTTTCATGCTCACAGAAGAAGCGCACCACATGTTCGTCGGTGAGTCAGGTGTTTCGCGCACCATACAGCGTACCTGCGAAGTCATGAAGCAACATGGTATCGAGGATCCCGAGCAGGTGCGCCGTCATGGTGTGATCGATTTGCCGACCATACAGCGCTATTTGAATTTCCATTTCAGCGTCACAATTGATTTGTTTGGTGCAGACCAGTCCTCGAATGCAGCGACCTTCTACAGTTCCGGCCTGAAAGGTCGCTACGAAGAGACCAAGCGTACGGATGATCATGTGCTCAAGGGTGATCATTACCGCATCCTCGAGGTAAAGGACGGCAAGCTCGCCGAGCGTGAAGTGCCTATGCTCAATTCGCTCAATGAAGTGCTGCGCGATGATTACATCAAGGACTCGGTCGCGGGCATCAATCGCTGGAACAAGGCGATCGAAAAATCAGGCTTGTCATTCCGCTTGCAAGCACCGCATAAGGCATTCAATCGCCACATCGGCAGCTTCTCGGGTTTGCGTGTCTCGCCGGAGGGTCAGGTGATTTCCGAAGCTGAATGGCTAAACCACGTACGCAGCTGGTTGCCAACTGAGGAAGATCGCGCTTATGTGGCTTCACTGATGGGGCGTGTGATCGAACCGGGCAAGATGGCCAACTGGATCGCGCCGCCACCGATCGGCATCAATCGTCAAGCTGTGGATTTTGATTACGTTCGTTTCAACTGACGCTGATGGGTGCATCTGAATCCGAGCTGCTGATTCGTCAGCATCTGATCGACCCCGAGGTATGCATACGCTGCAATACCTGCGAGGAGACTTGTCCGATCGATGCGATCACACATGACGATCGCAACTATGTGGTCGATCCGAATATCTGCAATGGCTGCAATGCCTGTGTGCCGCCTTGCCCGACAGGATCAATCGATCACTGGCGAATTATTCCTAAGGTCGCAGCTTACAGCGTTGACGATCAACTGACGTGGGACGAGTTGCCACCGCAGCAGGAAATCGACGGCGAGGCTGCGCTGCCTGAGTTGTCGAATGATGCCGTTCAGCAGAATGCAGCAACCTCCATGTCGTCAGCCATGGCACCGCGCTCTGCGGCTCAGCCGCACTTGCATCTGCACGATGTGAAAAATCCTTTGACGGCGACGATCGCGGGGAATTTTCGTCTGACGGAAGCGGATGCGGAAAGCGACATACGCCATATCGTGCTGGACTTTGGCAACCAGGTGTTTCCGGTTCTCGAAGGTCAGTCGATAGGCATCATTCCGCCGGGTGTGGATGACTCTGGCAAGCCGCACTACATGAGACTGTACTCGGTTGCCAGTCCGCGTGACGGCGAGCGCCAAGGGCACAATAATCTGTCGCTTACGGTCAAGCGCGTGATTGCGGATCATGAGGGGCAGGCGATACGGGGTGTCGCATCTAATTATCTTTGTGATCTGAACAAAGGTGACAAGGTTTTGGTCACGGGCCCCTATGGCAGTAATTTCCTTATGCCCAATCATGCAGGTTCGAATCTGCTGATGATTTGTACCGGCACGGGTGCGGCGCCCATGCGCGCGATGACGGAGTATCGCCGGCGTCTGGCTGATCAGGGTAATCCTGTCCCGGGCAAACTCATGCTGTTCTTCGGTGCCAGAGCGCCGCAAGAGTTACCTTATTTCGGGCCCTTGCGCAAACTGCCCGAGAGCTTCATCACCAGCCATCTGGCATTCTCGCGCGTTCCGGGTGAGCCGCGTACTTATGTGCAGGACAAGCTGCGCGAGCAAAGCAAGGCCGTTGCTCAGTTGCTGCGCTCGGATACCTACATCTACATTTGCGGTTTGCGCGGCATGGAAGCCGGCGTGATGGCGGCCTTGCGCGAGATCTGCGATGCTTCAGGCTTCGACTGGACTTTTCTGCATCCAAACATGGTGGCCGAGGGCCGCTTTCATGTTGAAACCTACTGATTCATCATGCACTTTCCTGTGATTGAAAAAACCGCTGTGATCGGTGTCATTGGTGCGGGCACCATGGGCGCAGGTATTGCGCAGCTTGCGGCAGTGCATGGACATCCGGTGCAGCTTCTTGACACAACCGAAGGCGCGGCTGCTGCCGCGATTGCACGCACTGCAAAGGCGCTCGGCACGCTGGTTGAAAAAGGTCGCATGAGCGAAGCGGATTGCAGCGCAGCGATAGCGCGACTGCAGCCAGTAGACAAGCTCGATGCGATGGTGGATGCCGCGTTGGTGATCGAGGCGATTGTTGAAAACCTGCAGATCAAGCAGCAATTGATGCGCAGTCTTGAGCAGGTCGTGAAGCCGGATGCGATTCTGGCCACGAATACCTCCTCGATTTCGGTAACAGCGATTGCGAACGGTATGCAGCATCCCGAGCGTTTGGCGGGTATGCATTTCTTCAATCCTGTCCCGCTAATGAAACTGGTGGAAGTGATCGCTGGTGCTGAAACGCATGCGGACGTATTGGATAGGCTTGCTGCGCTGGCCGAGAGCTGGGGCAAGACGGCCGTTCGTGCGGCATCGACACCGGGTTTCATCGTTAACCGTATCGCACGACCTTTTTACGCAGAGGCTTTGCAGTTGTTACAAGAGCAGGCGGGTACGCCGGCGCAACTCGATCGCGCAATGCGCGGCGTTGGTTTTCGCATGGGCCCTTGCGAGCTGATGGATTTGATAGGTCACGATGTGAATTATGCGGTGACAACATCGGTGTTCGAAGCCAATTATGGTGACCGGCGCTATCAGCCCTCGCTGGTGCAGAAAGCATTGCTGGATGGTGGTCGGCTGGGACGTAAAGTGGGTAAAGGTTTTTACGATGGTACGCCGACATCGGTACCTGAGCCTGTCGCGTTACCGTCAGGTGCGCCCGCGAAGGTTGTAGTTGCAGGTAAAGATGCCATGTCGAAGCAGCTTGTTGATTTTTTTACTCTGCGTGGATTCAGCGCCGTGCATCAGCCAGAGTCATCGTGGCAGGGTTTGATGATTGACGATATGCAGCTTAGGTTCAGTGACGGTCGCTGCGCGGCGCAGCTCGCTCATGAGTCTGGGTTGGACGCATTGGGTGTGATGGATTTGCCCTTACTGAGCGAGTCGGCCAATGCCATTGCGGTTGCATTCTCGCCCCGCACGTCTGACGCTTTGCGCCAGCAAGTATGCGCTGTGCTGTATCAGGTGGGCCTGGAAGCGGTTGTTCTGCGCGATGTGCCCGGCTTGCTGGTCGCACGGACTGTGGCCATGCTGATTAATGAGGCCTGCGATGCGGTCTGGCAAGGTGTGTGTACTGAGTCAGCCGCTGATCTGGCGATGAAGCTGGGCGTGAGCTACCCTGCCGGGCCTTTTGAGTGGCTGCGGCAACTTGGGCCGCAACGCGTGATAACGACGCTCGATCATTTGTTTGATGCTTACCGCAGCGAGCGCTATCGGGTCAGCCCCTTGCTGCGTCAGATGGCTTGGGTGGCTTGATGCAATACTTGCAACGCTCGATCCTCATTGTGCAGCGCAAGATGACGGCAGCAGCGATAGCCGGCACAATCAACCCGCTGTAAAAAAAAATCTATCGCCAGAAGAGCGAGGGGAGACATAAGCCCGCCATGCAAGATGCTTGGCGGGCTTAATTTTTTTAGGCATCGCTAGAGTGAATATCTGCATTTATATGATTTGCACGTTCTTATTTTTGCAAGTCATCACCAAAGCGCATATCTGGCATCACCAATGGAAAGCAGACCTGCACGAAGACGGTTGATATAGTTCAACCCGTCTCCTCCAGCCTTCTCATAAGGATGGATTTAACCCGACAGACCCATGGTCTCGTCGGGTTTTTTTTCGCGTGTCATTGCCAGATATCCACCGATTGACCTGATCTCGATCAACTGAAGAATATCAATACAAATCAATCGGTTGCTCAACGTTCAGCCTGTTTATCCACAAAGCTATCCACTGAAACTGTGTATAAATCATCCATTGAATATTGAATTGCCCGTGTGAGTTTCTTGGTGTAGTTTAGGAAGGAATGAGCAAATTCGCGTGTTACGGTGAAGTGGAGCAGCCGTGCGACGTGCGGGCCATAAAAATCAAATACTTGGCCGTTTGTTCAGCGACAAAAGTTTCCAGTTTTAATTAATCAGTGCTCAGGCACAAGCTTCTCAATTGGCGCGTGATGCGTGCCCATGATGCGGGAGACCTTCATGTATCAGAAGATTCTGGTGGCTTACAACGGCAGTCCCGAGAGCCGGCTGGCATTGGAAGAATGTCTGAGACTGTCTCCGTCGCCTTCGGCTCAGATACATTTGCTGGTGGTCGTCAGTCCACCGCCTTACTTGCTGGTGGGAGAATTTGCGGCAGCCGCTGTGCTCAGTGTCGAAGAAGGTCTTGCAGCTGAGCGTGAAAAAATGGAAAAAGAGCTGGAGGCCGGCACTAGCTTTCTTGCCGCCGGAGGACTGAATATAACGCGTCACCTTGAGGTGGGTGAGCCGGTTACCGTGATCGAAGAATTAGCGCATCAGCTTCAGGTTGATTTGGTAGTTCTAGGTCATTCCCGTCAAAAGCCGTTGGCACTGCGCTGGTGGCGCGGCAGCACCGACACGCTGCTGGTTGAAAAACTGCGCTGCAGTTTATTGGTGGCCTCCGGTCTGCACTAAAGCACCGAGCTACACAGGCGAACTCGACCACCGGCGAATGTGATTGCGGGTCGAGCGTAGCGCTTGTTGCAGATACAAGACCGCATGCGCGATTTTGCCGGGATGCGGTTGCGCATGCAGATCTTCCAGCCATGTTTGCAGGCGATAGCCAAGCGACTCTCGTGATAGCCTGACCAGGTGGGAGAGATCTCTCGCGATAGACAGCTTCGACCGATAAAGACGAATATCGTAGAGTGCTTGTCGTTGTCCCAGAGCGTTGCGTTTGGTTGATAATTGCCCGCCCAGCAAATGAAAATGACGTACACCTGCGCGTATTGATGCATTGATAAAAAGGTGGCGACTTAGATTGCCCATGCCATAAACGTCATACTGTGGATCATGTGCATTCACCATTGAATACACGGTATCGCCGAATCGACAGCCTAGAGATCCTGCGCAAATGCGATCACGGGTACGTATCACGCCCACCCAGCCTCGCGCTCGCAATAAGCGTATCAAATGCATACGTGCTTTTTCATCAATAGCTGAGCGGCGCTGCTTCAGCGCCATGCGCGCATGATTGAAGCCTATGATCTGATCCACCAGTTTTTCACTGATCGCCTCCCCAGCCACAATGGCATGCTGAAAGTCGGGAAGTTCGTGCTGCGCGCGCGATAAATGCTGTTTGAGCGACTTGCGACTCGATTTTCCCAGTTGTGCCAGATAGCTTTCTTCGGTACCGGGCAAGTCAATGACAATATCCTCGGTAACTGGCATACAGACTGAGGGGTGTTGCAGCAACATCTTGCTGACGGACTGCGCATGCAAGCTGATCACTGATGCTTTGGCATGGCGCGTAAAAAGCGCATTGGCAAAACGGTCGAGCTCCGCCGGCGGTATGTGCATGCCCTCGTTGAGCACCCGAATACGTGAGCCATCAAGGCAATACAACAAGATCGCAGACAGCTGGCCATCGCGCCAGGCTGCATAGGTATGCACTTGTGTGAGGCTATTGCACTGCAGTTGGGGAAGGGATGCATACAAGCTTTTATAGAGTCCTTCGAGGCCCTGCTCGGCAAAAGGCGGTATGCAATCCATATAGATGCGTTCTGCGGAATTTTCCGCAGGCAGAGTTTCATTGTCCGTAAAGATTTTCATGCCAATGTAGATGCTGGAATGCAGCGGAGTTTAGGTGTGCCGGGCAACGGGTCGGATCTGGTCAGGCTCGCTTCTTGTCAGTTAGGTATTCATGACCTATGGGGTTAATTTACTTTGCGGTTAAACTAAGGGGTTAACATCCGTCATACTTACTCACTCCATGTCCAGCAATACTGAAAGCCAGTTGACCGAGCAAGGCACTGCGTTACCGTCGCAAAACCTGTCGCGAGAGCACATTACCCGTGAGGTGGCGCGTCGCCGCACCTTCGGCATCATCTCTCACCCCGATGCGGGCAAGACCACCCTGACGGAAAAGCTGCTCCTGTTTTCTGGCGCGATCCAACTTGCTGGTACCGTCAAGGCCCGTAAGAGCGGGCGTCACGCCACATCCGACTGGATGGAAATCGAAAAGCAGCGTGGTATTTCCGTTGCCAGCTCCGTAATGCAGTTTGAGTACCGCGACCATGTGGTCAATCTTCTTGATACGCCGGGTCACCAGGATTTTTCAGAAGATACTTATCGCGTCCTGACAGCAGTGGATTCTGCGCTAATGGTGATTGATGCCGCCAAGGGCGTGGAAGCGCAGACGATCAAGCTGCTCAATGTCTGTCGTATGCGCAACACGCCCATCATTACCTTTATGAACAAGATGGATCGCGAAACGCGCGATCCTCTTGAACTACTCGATGAGCTGGAGTCGGTACTCGAAATACAGTGTGCACCCGTGACCTGGCCCATAGGCATGGGTAAATCGTTCCGCGGGGTCTATCACCTGATGCGCGACGAGATCATGCTGTTTGCTGCTGGCAGTGAGCGTGCCGATCAGGAATTTGAAGTCATCAAGGGTATCGACAATCCCCGACTTGCCGAGATGTTCCCTCTCGAAATCGAGCAACTGAAAATGGAAGTTGAGCTGGTGCACGGCGCCTCGCACCCTTTCGATCTCGATGCATTTTTGGCGGGAAAGCAGACCCCGGTTTTCTTCGGTTCTGCGATCAATAATTTTGGTGTGCGTGAAATCCTCAATGCGCTGCTTGATTGGGCGCAGCCACCACGCGAGCGCGATGCGACGATTCGTAGCGTAGCGCCTGATGAGACACCGTTTTCTGGTTTTGTATTCAAAATTCAAGCCAATATGGATCCGGCGCACCGGGATCGCATCGCTTTTCTTCGCGTATGCTCGGGGCGATTCGAGCGTGGCATGAAGGTGCGCCATCTCCGACTTGAGCGTGATGTAAAACTGTCTTCGGTCGTGACCTTCATGGCGTCGAGTCGCGAGCAGGTTGAAGAAGCTTATGCGGGCGATATTATCGGCCTGCCCAATCATGGCAACATGCAGATTGGTGACAGCTTCTCCGAGGGAGAATTGCTGCAGTTCACAGGTATTCCTTATTTCGCGCCCGATTTTTTTCGGTCTGTGCGTATTCGTAACCCGCTCAAGATCAAGCAGCTCCACAAAGGGCTGCAACAGCTAGGTGAAGAGGGGGCGGTTCAAGTGTTCAAGCCTGTGACCGGCGGTGATCTGGTGCTGGGCGCTGTGGGCGTGCTGCAGTTCGAAGTTGTCGCTAGTCGTTTGATGAACGAATATGGTGTCGATGCCGTGTTCGAAGGTACCAGCATCAACAGCGCACGCTGGGTCTCTTGTGATGATAAGCGCATGCTCGCTGATTTCGAAAAATCCTCAGCGGGTGCCAATCTCGCGCACGATGCGGCAGGCAACCTTGCCTACCTGGCCAGCTCGGGCGTTAATCTCAAGCTCACGCAAGAGCGCTGGCCTGGCGTGACCTTTCACTCGACCCGTGAGCATGCGGTGAAGGTCGCCTGATTTTCGGATTGCCTCAGCGATATCACGGGTAAGACCTCGCCTTTCGTCAGCACTGCTTTCTTCTGATTGCAGGGCCTGATAGGCCTTTGAGCCGTATCAACGGCGCAAACCTTTGTTGTTTCTATACTAAGCAGGTCTTCGCGGGTTCCCCCGCACTCTCTACCTAATCAATTCTTATGCGGGCATTCGCCACGCAGGAAGAAGCTATCAAGTTTGATCGGAAACGACTATGTTGACTGTTACTTATTCCATTGTTGCATTGAAAGTGGAGCACAAAAAAGCACGTTGGACTTTTTCGTCTATGCAGCAGTACATCATGAATGGGATCCACAACATCAAGGATGCGGGCAGAACAGATTTTGAGAACATGCTGCATCGGCTATCGCAATTCGAACAGTATTATCGTGAGCGAAAAATTCAAGTCGTTTTGATTCCTGCGCTGCGCGAGCTGACGCATGAGGCAGATCCACTATTGGATGAAATCGAATCGCTGAGTGCGCATAGCAGCTCACTTCTGAGATTGCTAGGCGAAAGAATTCAGGAAGGTTTGCGTCAGGGCAGGGTGATGGTGGAAGAGGTCTGTTCTTCGCTTGAATTGTGTTGCTCGAATTTTTACCGACGATTGGCGCGAGAAGAAGAGCTGGTTCAGGTCGCCGAGCGCCTTATTCCCAGTGAAGCCTGGTTTGGCATTGCAGCGAATTTTCTTTCGCATGATGCTAGGCGGCGCAAACTATCGGTAGCGTCTGACGATGAGGAATGAATCTTCTATGGGTGTTTGATAGACGGTAAATCAAGCACCCACCCAAGGCAGGCCTTTCATGCACCAGCCGCCAATAGATTTGCGGTGACCTTGATCATTGCGATCGCCTTCAAACCCCTCCAGGATGTCAAAGCAATGCTCAAAGCCGTTCTCGGTGGCGAGTTTTGCAGCGTAGCGCGAACGTACTCCCGAACGACACAGGAATAACAGTGTTTCGCTGCGCTTTGCTTGTTGCTCTAGTTGCTTCAGGAATTCCGAATTCAGCGCACCACCCGGATACAGGGTCCACTGTGCCGCCAGATGCTGGTCGTCCGGCAAAATGACTCGTCCGACCCAGTCGCGCTCAGCCTGAGTTCGCACATCAATCAGCTTCACGTTGGCGTTATCTTGTAGCAACGCGTAGGCTTCTTCCGGTGTCACTGCTCCGGCGTAGGGAAGCGAATCCGTTTGGCCGCGCTGGCGGGCATTGGCGAGCAATTGTTCTGAGAGGGACATAGGTTTTTCGGGGTCGGATAATGGGTCAGGACCGTCAGACTCCACCAAAATGCCGCGCTCGGCAAGTCTCTGCGATTAAGCGCAAAGTCGGTGCACGCATTTTTAAAAGCACTAAAAAAGTGCAAACCGTCTAAATTGCACCTTATTGGTGAGCCGGGAGAATTCCTGATTTTGCGCTGGGTCCCGTAAAAGCTTGATTCTGCGTGGGAATTCAGACCCGCACGCCGCTCCCATTGAGCGCCTCCCCGGCTTAGTTTGTGGCATGGAATCTGCTATCATCGCCGATCAAGTCTCAGTGGCATTGTCACTCCTCGCACCGCAGCTTTAAGTGGTTTGCGTCAGGTCGGTCCACAGCTTAAACCTAATTAATCACTTTGCAACTTATAGGAGATCCGCATGTCAACGTCGGCCGCTGATGTATTGAAAATGGTCAAGGACAACGAAGTCAAATTCGTTGATTTCCGTTTCACTGATACGCGAGGCAAAGAGCAGCACGTCAGCGTACCTGTGTCCCATTTCGATATGGACAAATTCGAGTCAGGCCACGCATTCGATGGCTCCTCCATTGCTGGCTGGAAAGGTATCGAAGCATCAGACATGCTGCTCATTCCCGATCCAAACACGGCGCGTATCGATCCGTTCATGGAAGAAACCACGATGTTCATCCAGTGTGACGTCGTTGAGCCGAGTGACGGCAAAGGCTACGACCGCGATCCGCGTTCCATCGCCAAGCGCGCTGAGGCTTACCTGAAGTCGTCTGGTCTGGGTGACACCGCTTACTTCGGTCCCGAGCCAGAGTTTTTTATTTTCGATAGCGTTCGTTGGAACATCGATATGTCGGGCTCCTTCTCCAAGATTGATTCCGAAGAAGCTTCCTGGAGCACTGGCGAAAAAATCGAGGGTGGCAACACCGGTCATCGTCCATCGGTCAAGGGTGGTTACTTCCCCGTGCCCCCGATCGATAGCTTCCAGGACATGCGCTCGGAAATGTGTCTGATTCTTGAAAGTCTTGGCATTCCTGTCGAAGTGCATCACCACGAAGTGGCCGGTGCAGGTCAGAATGAAATCGGTACCAAATTTTCCACGCTGGTTGAGCGTGCCGACTGGACTCAGACATTGAAGTATGTTGTCTGGAACGTCGCGCACAATTACGGTAAAACAGCGACCTTCATGCCTAAGCCCATCGTTGGCGACAACGGTTCCGGCATGCACGTGCACCAGTCGGTCTGGAAAGACGGCAAAAACCTGTTCGCAGGCGACGGCTACGCCGGTCTCTCTGAATTCGCGTTGTACTACATCGGCGGCATCATCAAGCATGCGCGTGCGCTCAATGCGATCACCAACCCTGGCACGAACTCATACAAGCGTCTGGTGCCTGGCTTCGAAGCGCCGGTGAAATTGGCGTACTCGTCACGTAACCGTTCTGCTTCGATTCGTATTCCTCACGTTGCCAACCCCAAGGGACGTCGTATCGAAACGCGCTTCCCTGATCCTTTGGCCAATCCTTACCTTTGCTTTGCTGCGTTGCTGATGGCTGGTCTGGACGGTGTGCAAAACAAGATTCATCCGGGCGAAGCTGCATCGAAAGACTTGTACCACCTGCCACCAGAAGAAGATGCGCAGATCCCAACGGTTTGCTCGTCACTCGATCAGGCACTCGAGTATCTGGACAAAGACCGCGAGTTCCTGACCCGTGGTGGTGTGTTCAGCGACACCATGATTGATGCCTACATCGAACTGAAGATGCAGGAAGTGACTCGTTTCCGTATGACTACACATCCGGTCGAGTTCGACATGTACTACTCGCTGTAATCCCCGGTCGGGATTCGCGAAACAGGAGGGCGGCTCAGGTCGCCCTCTTTTTGGTCATAAATGTTGTTTTTATGATAAAAAAATTTGGCGACTTTCTGTTATAAAAACAAAGCCCTGTCGCCCAAGCTTGTTTTAACCATCCATGGTTCTTTGCCCATGAAAAGCCGTCTACTTGTCTTACTGACTCTCTATGTCCTTGCAGCGCCTGTCATTGCGCAAGGGGTTTTTGTGTGTGTACAGGCCAATGGAACGCGTGAATACCGAAACAATGGCGATATGCGAGGCTGTCGAAAGCTTGATCTGGAGACAATCTCAACCATTCCTGCGCCCGCCGCCAATCAGCAGGCAAAAGCTGCGGCGATCGATCCCTCCTTTCCGCGTATTGACGGCCAGATTCAGAAGCGCCGCGATCAGGACCGTTTGCAAATTTTGATGGAGGAAGTGCGAACCGAGGAGTCCCGGCTGTCTGAGCTCCGACGTGATTACCAGAACGGTGAGCCTGAGCGCCTGGGCAGTGAGCGAAATTATGCGAAGTATCAGGAACGCGTCGCTCAGATGAAAGACGACATTCTTCGAACCGAAAAAAATGTTGAAGCCCTGAAAAGAGAGATAGGTAATCTAAAATAGCCTTCTCGTACCGCTGTATGCCGTCCAGGCCGCTGTGCGGCCTTTTTCTTTTTCGGGATCGAGTGAATATTTTATCGACATCGTTGGGTGGGCTCGACTTGCTGGCCTCCGCTGTGATCATCCTGGAAAAGCAGGGTCGTATCGCTTATGCAAATGCGGCCGCAGAGACCTTGTTGGAAAGCTCATTCAAAGTGCTGCACCAGCAGCGCCTGTCCGACCTTTTCATGAATGGTGACAGACTCGCCCTCATCTTTGAGCAGGCGAGAACCCGCCAGTTTGATGAGAAGCGCGAGGATATGTTGCTCGAGCGCATAGGTCGTGTACCTTTACACGTCAATGTCATTGTCACCACCATCGACGACCCGGAGAACCCGGTACTTATCGAGTTCCGCGCCAACGTGCAGCAGGTCAAGCTGGAGCGCGAAGAGCGTCTACTGGACCAGAACCAGGCCAACAAGGAGCTGATTCGCAATCTCGCCCATGAGATCAAGAATCCCTTAGGGGGCATTCGTGGCGCCGCCCAGTTGCTGGAGCTGGAGTTACCGAGTCATGACCTCAAAGATTTGCGAGAGTACACGCAAGTCATCATCAAAGAATCGGATCGTTTGCAGACGCTGGTTGATCGTCTGCTCGCGCCTCATCGACGTCCTCAAATCGTCGGTGACGTCAATATTCACGAGGTATTCGAGCGGGTACGCAGTTTGATCATGGCCGAGTTCCCGCAGGGTCTCGCCATACGGCGCGACTATGATTTGTCGCTACCCGACTTTCGCGGCGATAAGGAGCAGCTCATTCAAGCGGTGCTTAACATCGCGCACAATGCCGCGCAGGCACTGGCACCCCGAATTGCGCAAGGGGATGCCGAGCTGATCTTCCGTAGTCGTATTGCACGTTCGATTACCCTCGCAAAGGTCCGTTATCGGCTGGCACTAGACTTGCATATCATCGATAACGGCCCAGGTATACCGGCTGAGTTGAAGGACAAGATTTTCTATCCACTGGTCTCCGGCAGAGACGGCGGCAGTGGATTGGGGCTCACGCTGGCACAAACCTTCATTCAGCAGCACCTGGGCGTGATTGAATGCGAGAGCCGGCCCGGTTATACCGACTTCCGTATCTTGATTGCGCTGCCCTGATCTTGTGCGGCGCCGGATATCGGTAAGCGCACTAAAGCTGGCTTCGCCATAATGGCACCAATTTGGTGCTAACCGTCGACTGGGTATGCACCAGCGGCAGCATGATTAGGCTCAGGCAAGGACCATGAAACCAATCTGGATAGTTGACGACGACGAATCAATTCGCTGGGTGCTGGAGAAGGCACTGGCGCGCGAGAATCTGGCGACGCGAAGTTTTTCGAATGTTCGCGATGCAGTGACAGCGCTGGAATCCGGAACGCCTCAGGTGCTGGTATCGGATATTCGTATGCCCGGTGAGTCGGGCCTGGAATTATTGCAGATCGTCAAAACCCGCTATCCCGGTTTGCCCGTGATTGTGATGACGGCTTTTTCCGATCTTGATTCGGCCGTCGCGGCATTTCAGGGCGGTGCGTTCGAATACCTTGCTAAGCCTTTCGATCTGGATAAAGCAGTTGAACTCATTCGGCGCGCACTCGAAGAGAGTTTGCGTGAATCCGGTGATGAGCAGACTGTCACCGAGACCCCCGAGATTTTGGGTCAGGCGGCTGCGATGCAGGATGTATTCCGCGCGATCGGACGACTGTCCCAGTCCAATGTGACGGTCTTGATCACCGGTGAATCTGGCACAGGCAAAGAGCTTGTGGCCCGAGCCCTGCACAAACACAGCCCCAGAGCAGCTCAGCCTTTTATTGCGCTCAACACGGCGGCCATACCCAAAGATTTGCTCGAGTCCGAATTGTTTGGCCATGAACGCGGCGCGTTCACGGGTGCGCAAGCGACGCGGCGCGGACGTTTCGAACAAGCCGAAGGCGGCACGCTTTTCTTGGATGAGATTGGCGACATGCCATTTGATCTCCAGACACGTCTGCTGCGGGTGCTATCGGATGGACATTTCTATCGCGTCGGTGGTCATCAGTCCCTCAAAGCGAATGTGCGTGTGATCGCGGCAACGCATCAGAATCTTGAGCAGCGGGTACGTGAGGGTTTGTTCCGAGAAGACTTGTATCACCGCCTGAATGTGATCCGTCTGAGATTGCCCTCCCTGCGAGAGCGACGCGATGACATACCGCTGCTGGTACGGCATTTTCTGGCACAAAGCGCGCGCCAGTTGGGTGTGGAGGCCAAGCGCATGTCGGATCATGCGATACATTTTCTGGCATCGCTGGATCTGCCGGGTAATGTGCGGCAGCTGGAAAATTTGTGTAATTGGATCACCGTCATGGCGCCGGGTCAGACGGTAGAAATCAAAGACTTGCCGGCCGAACTGACCGCTGGCACGGTGGCGCCATTGCCGTCTACCGGTGTTATGTATCAGGCGCCTGCGGATATGGCGGAGCCAGCGAAAATGGAAACAAATCAGGTTTCTGCACTGCCTCTAATGATCTCACCGGACGAGCGAAGCAGTTGGATCATCATGCTGGAAACTGAAGCGGCAAAAATGCTTACCGCTGGCAAGCCAGAAGTCATGGATGCGCTTGGTCGTCAGTTCGAATCAGCACTCATTAAAACAGCGCTTAGGCATACCCACGGGCGCAAGAACGACGCAGCGATACGTTTGGGTATTGGTCGCAATACCATCACGCGCAAAATTCAGGAGCTGGGTATTGAGGGCGGCAAGGACGACTGACCGCTACATTACCGGTTCGAGGCTGATTCCGGATACCTTACCCACGCGTAGATTCACCGGACAAACCCACTCACCGGGTACTTTAACCGCGCACAATGCGCAGCGGAGGCTTTGGGCCTTCCGCCGGGTTTTTGCTGGCACTTCGTTTTTGACTGGGTGGTGTCCAGCCGTGCCGCTTCCACAGCGACTGGACATCCGATCCGGGTGTCCACTGGTGTTCGCCGGGACGTTTGCCGGCCGCCGGGAGCACGAATGTTTCTTCGAGCTGCTTTTGTTCCTTCACGATTTCTCCAGCTGAATGCCATAAATTTTCATCACTGAAAAATCGACATTCACCGGAAAAACTTGAGGGGTTTGGAACTGCCAGGCATCGCTTACTTTGGATGGGCGGAGTTAGTACTGCAGTTGTAAATTTCCGGAACGATGCTTATGGTGGCATGCTTTGGCGATTGCCTGATGCCGCCGCCGCCAGTACGACCACCGAATGACGGCAACCAGATATGGCACATACCGCACATACCGCACATACCGCACATACCGCATATACCGCCACATCCAATGTCCTAACAGTTCTGCTTACGCCCAGCACGAAGGGATGACTCAGCGCTGCAAGCCACCCGCGGATCAAAGCCCATCAGACCAGTAAAGAGATAGGAAAATTCACATCGTTGCAACTGTAATTACCGGTTCATGGAACCAAGGTAGGTGTTTTCTTACCAATTGGTATCTGACAATACTTCATTGCTACCATGAGCCTCAATTCCACCACCGGCAACTTTTCAGCGCGCAGCTCGTCCCAGCCAGACAACACACGATCTCAGGGCGACTCGTCCTCCAACAATCCCCACTCCGGGGGATCCCGGCCACGGATGTCGGAGCGGCAGAACAGCTCGGCCAACCTCCTGCATACCCGTTCTGGCGTGAGCGAGCTACCGCCTCGTTGCCAGAATCTGATCAGTTCACTGAGATACGGGCTGGGCCAACTTCGCCCGCCACTGACCAATGAGCTTGGTGCTATCGTCGCTTTGTTCGATTCGCTCAAACACAACGAAGCCGATCTCATCACCCTTCTGGAGCAATCCTTCGATTCATCCGCGGTCGCCGCGCTGCGCTCGGATCTGATTCGATTTCTCGGGGACTTCGCCAAAGCGCTGCAGTCGACCGACAACAGCACGACGCTGGCGATCGACACATTTCAACCCGCAGACATCCAGTCCATCTGCCGTGGTCTGGCCGTCTGTGTCCCTTCGGCGGCACCTTCGCTGTTCGGTGTTTCCAGGCAGGTGTCGCTTTCTGCATCGGTGCAGACAATCACCCATCAGCTGCTGAATCGGGCCCTTACGCTGGGTCTGCCCGACGCGGTCTCGGCCAATGACGAATTGCTGGGCATTCTCAACTGGGTCAGCCGAGGGCTCAAGGCCGGGCTGCTGGTCAACAGTACCGAGATCACCACCCTGTTTCGCCAGTCACTGGTGCTGATTGCCGACTGGACGAGTGGCAATCAGGCTAAATCCCTGCTGTCGAATCACAACCTCGGGCGCTGCGCAGTCCAGATCGCCACCGTCATCAACTACATCCCGCTTGATCCGCAAGAGAAGCTGTCGGATTCGCCCACTGAGCAAGAAACCTGGAGCGATCTGCTGCAACGCTGCGTGCTCAATCTGTGCTCGCCGGCCGTGCTCGCTCGATTGACCGACCACTCGAGCGATACGATCCCGCTGCTCAATATCTGCAACACCGTCAAAGATGCGCTGGACCGGGGCCGGCTCTCCTCGACCAATGCGGGGCTGCAGCAGTCGCTGACGCGACTGGTGCACACCATCAGCCGCCTGCCCTACGCAAACCTGATCGGCGAGGATGGCAAATGCCGCGCGCTATCGAACTTCAGCAATTTCCTGCGCACGCTGTGCGAGTACAGGGTCAGCAATCAGCCCCTGTTTGCACAATCCTTGCCCTGCTTGACAGCTGCCTGCAATCACCTGATTGGCTGCATCGATGATCCTCTCTTTGATGAGGCCACTCCGGGCAGTCAGTCATTGTCGAACCTGATCAGCTTTGTGAAATTGTGTGACAAGCGGCTGACCGAGACGAGCAAGGCGGTGACCACCACCACCACCACCAACACGACGGCGACGACGAGGACGACCACGACTACGACCACGACTGCCGACAGGACGCCCAAGCGGACGGCAACCCGTGCACAGACCGCCAGCGCTGTGGGGGCCGTCCAGTCAGAGCTGCCCGGCACCGACCCATCGCTGTCACGACAGATCCTTGTTCGAGTTGCGCAACGGCTCGTCGCCACCCTGATTGGTCCATCGATCAGCCCGGCCCACACCGCCTCCGCACTGGGCGGCTTGATCGCTGGTCTGGCGTATCTCTGGCAACGCAATCTGGTGCCGCGCACACCTGCGCTGCAAGCCTATGCTGATCAGCTCGTGGCACAAGCCAGTGGGCTCCCGGCGCAGGACTGGACAGACAGGTCCAGACGGGTGCTGCTGCCAGCACTTCTGGGCATGCTCAAGAGCGCGATGACCTCTGAACACGAATTGCAGCCACTGCTGAACCACCTGGTGTCGCCCCAGTCGCAAGGCGTGCCGCTGACATTGCTTGATCTGCAGCAAGCAATGAAGGGACTCAATGTCGTCGAGGAAGTGATCGAGCCGTTGCCGCCACAGCCCATCCTCGAAGTCGCGCCTCGGGAAGTACTCAGGCCCGGGCGACGCGAGCTCGCGGATAAAGAGCGAATCATTCCGGGACTGACGAAGCCTCGGCAAGAACCCCAGGCCAAGCCCTTTGAGTTGGCATCGCTGTATGGCAGGAGGACTGCCGATAGCCCCGGGATCCCGACGGTGTCTGGGATGCCTGGGACGCCTGTGAGTCATGACTGGCAAGCGCCCCGGAAAATCGCCAAGCCCGTCACGTCCGACCGTAGCGAGTTTCAGGCCTTTAGCATTGCCGAGCCTGTGAGCGAGCCGGTTGTGGTGGTACGGGCCTCGCCGGGCAAGACCAACGCGACGACAACAACCGTACCCTCCGCACCCTCCGCAGCGAAAGTCCAGCCGCAGGCAGCGCAGAAAAAGAGTACCGCGGCGGCGTCACCGCAGCCCAAGGCAGCCGCACAAAAGCCAGCCGCGAAGCCGGTAAAAGGCAAGCAGCGAGCCCAAGGCGCAGGCAAGTCCGAGCGTGGTCAGACAAGCACGGTGCCTCCGGCATTGCAAAAAATCGTCACGGCTCTGGTAAATGGCAACACGCGTGAGCTGGCAACGCAGCTCGAGGAGCGGGCCGCGCGGAAGGCCCGTGATGTGATCGAATGCCTGAAGGCGGTTCAGCACGAGGTTGTGTTCTATGAAGCAAATCAAACCGAGGCGCTGGACCAGTTTCTGTCGAGCGTCTGGGCATCGCTGGAGGGTGGGGAGCGCAAAGAACTGCGGGAATATTTTTATTTCAATCCACCGCAGACCCATGCCATTGCTTCGCCGCTGTTCAAGCTCGCCATTTGTGTTGATCTTCGCAATGTTGATCCAGACGATGTCAAGTTACAGACGCTGCTATTTGCAGCCGAGCAGGGGCTCGACAAGGTCGTCAGCGATTTGGTGAACAAAGCATCGAAGGGGTCGGCTCTGACAGCCGGTTTGCGCGATGGCGAGAATGCGCTGATGATTGCTGCGAAGAATGGACATGCGGCAGTGGTCACAGCATTGATGAAGGATGAAAAGACGGCGGTAGCGCAGGTGAGCGTGAAAAATAAATATGAGGCGAATGCGCTGATGATTGCTGCACAGATGGGACATGTGGCAGTGGTCGAAGAATTGATGAAGCATGAAAAGACGGCGGGGGAGCAGGCGACTGCGAAGCAAAAAGACGGGTGGAATGCGCTGATGGCCGCTGCAGGGGGGGGACATGTGGCAGTGGTCGCTGCATTAATGACGCATGAAAAGACGGCGGTGGAGCAGGCGACTGCGAAGAATAAAAGTGGGGCGAATGCGCTGATGCTCGCTGCAGATAAGGGACATGTGGAAGTGGTCACGGCATTGATGAGCCACGAAAAGACGGCGGGGGAGCAGGCGACTGCGAAGAATAAAGACGGGACGAATGCGCTGATGCTCGCTGCGAAGAATGGACATGCTGCAGTGGTCACAGCATTGATGAAGGATGAAAAGACGGCGGTGGAGCAGGCGAATGCGAAGAATAAAGACGGGGCGAATGCGCTGATGTTCGCTGCGTACATGGGACATGTGGACGTGGTCACGGCATTGATGAGCCACGAAAAGACGGCGGTGGAGCAGGCGACTGCAAAGAATAAAGAAGGGACGAATGCGCTGATGTTCGCTGCAGGGGAGGGACATGTGGCAGTGGTCGCGGAATTGATGAAGCATGAAAAGACGGCGGTAGCGCAGGTGAGCGTGAAAAATAAATATGAGGCGAATGCGCTGATGCTCGCTGCAGATAAGGGACATGTGGAAGTGGTCAAGGCATTGATGAGCCACGAAAAGACGGCGGAGGAGCAGGCGACTGCGAAGAATAATTACGGGTGGAATGCGCTGATGGTCGCTGCGCAGAATAAACATGTGGCAGTGGTCGCGGCATTAATGACGCATGAAGAGACGGCGGAAGAGCAGGCGACTGCGCAGAATCAAAAAGGGTTGAATGCGCTGATAACTGCTGCGTGGCAAGGACATGTGGCGGTTGTCACGGAATTGATGGCGCATAAAAAAACGGCGGTAGCCCAGGCAACTGCGACGACTCAGCGCGGAGCGAATGCGCTGAAGATCGCTGCAGAGAATGGACATCTGGCCGTGGTCACGGAATTGATGAAGCATGAAGAGACGGCGGCAGCGCAGGTAACTGCGAAAAATAATTATGGGGTGAATGCGCTGATGGTCGCTGCAGAAAAGGGATATCTGCCTGTAGTGAAGGCGTTGCTGGCACATAAGGAGACTGCTCAAGTGCAGCTCACGGCCAAGGATAGCCTGGGACGAACCGCTCTCGCGCTTGCTGAAGAGTCAAGTCAAACTGATATCGTCACATTGTTAAGGCATACGATGACGTCGACTGCCGACGCTACTGACTAAGGCGACAAGGTTCTCAACTTCGAAAACGGGTCGTGTTCGCTGACTGCGGTGTTGTGTTCAGCGGTTTTTTAGAGCCTCTCAATTCCTAATAACGGACAGACAGTCCCGCCGCTTGCGGCGTTGGCATCCCTTGCAGGGCGCGCACCGGCTTGCATGCCAGTGCTGTTGTGCAGGTGTGCAGCATGCTGCACGAAACCCCTGCTTCACCCTTGCCATCGACCTAACGAGACAGGTTCTTAATGCGGCGCCACAGGGTGGTGCGGCTGATGCCCAGATAGGTAGCTGCCTCCGCCCGGTTGCCATCAAAGCGTGCCAGCACCTCCGCGACGTCGGTTTCCGGAGCGTTTATGCGTTCGGTGACACCGCTGCTTGTCGGCGGCTGATGCGCGAGCTCCGGCGCAAGCTTGAGCAGGAAAGCCGGAGTCAGTGCCTGCAGGGGTTCCACTGACAAAAACAGCGCGACGCGTTGCATCAGATTGCGCAGTTCACGCACGTTCCCGGGCCAGGAGCAGGGTTGCAGCAGCGCCGTACAAGCCTGCAGCTCAGCGCGCAGATTGGCCCCAGGGCGCACACCCATGTCCGCCAGTGCATTTTTCAGACACCACTCGGCCAGTGGAATCACATCGTCAGGTCGCTCGCGCAGCGGCGGTATCTTCACTCGCAAGACGCCCAGACGGTAAAAAAGATCGGTGCGAAATGCGCCGTCTGTGACGCGTTGTGCAAGATCGCAGTGGGTTGCGCTAATGATCCGTACGTCGACGGGTATTGGTCGTGTGCCGCCGACGCGAACCACTTCTTTTTCTTCCAGTACGCGCAGTAGACGTGTTTGCAGCGGTAGCGGCATTTCGCCTATTTCATCGAGAAACAGCGTGCCCCGATGCGCGGCCTCGAACAGGCCGGCATGACCGCCGCGACGTGAGCCGGTGAACGCGCCTTCTTCATAGCCGAATAATTCGGATTCCAGTAAGGACTCGGCAATCGCGCCGCAATTCACCGCAAGGAACGGCCGTGCGCCACCTTGTCCACGCGGACTCTCGCGATGGATGGCTTGTGCCACCAGTTCTTTGCCGGTGCCGGTTTCGCCCTCGATCAGCACCGGTGCAGGCGAACGGCCGTACAGCAATACGGTCTGGCGCAAGGTCTGCATCTGTCGGGATTCACCGCGCAGGTCGGCCAGCCCATGCCGTGCCTGCCGATGGTCAGCAACCGGGTAATCCCGTCCGCGTGGTGCGTCGAGCTGCGTGGCGCTGGCAATATCAAACGCATCTTCAAAAGCCTGTCGTATCGATGCGGCAGAGTAGACGAACACACCCGCCAGTCCCGCTTCCTCGGCAAGGTCGGTAATAAGACCGGCGCCGACGATGGCCTGAATGCCGGCTGATTTCATCTCGCTGACCTGCGCGCGTGCATCTTCGACAGTCACATAGGTACGCTGCACGATGGGCAAACCAAAGGTTTGCTGGAATTCCTCCAACTCCGGCAGCGGTGACTGATAGTTGATCAGACCAATCTGAGGCGTGATCTTGCGCGCTCTTGCTAGTGCCTGCATCACATCGAAGCCGGTGGCCTTCGCGATCACGACCGGTAAAGCGAGGCGGCTTTTTAGATAGGCAGCGTTCGAGCCCGCAGAAATCACGGCATCGCAGCGCTCTGTCTGCAGGCGCTCCCTGATGTGCGCGACCGCTTCTTCAAAGCCCAGTTGGATGGGCACGATGGTGGCCCGGTCATCAAACTCCAGCGTGATGTCGCGGAAGAGGTCAAACAGCCGCGAGATCGACACTGTCCAGAAGACAGGGCGGCTGGCGGTATCGCGTGAGCCGGAGGAGGGGCGAGCCATGTTTCAGATGTTTCTATGTTTCAAAAAGATTGGACATTGGAACATAAAGTGAAACATGCCGTCAAAGCCTGAATCGGGCCTGAATCGGATCATCTCGGGCAGGCATCTGTTTTTAAAGGATATTTTCATGCGTCCTCTGGGTCGGGAGCCACGACTTGCCGGTGGCATGCCGATTGCAATATCTGCCGTGCAGGTCCCTCTGAAACAGACCAACACAGGAATTATTCATGAGCATCCCATCTCCCGGCGCACGCTTCCGGCAGGCGATCAAAGAAGAATCGCCGCTGCAAGTCATTGGTGCAATCAATGCCAATCACGCCTTGTTAGCCCAGCGCGCGGGTTTTCGCGCGATTTATCTTTCGGGCGGTGGTGTTGCAGCCGGCTCACTCGGGTTGCCCGATCTGGGTATCTCCAACCTTGATGATGTACTGACCGATGTACGTCGCATCACCGACGTGTGCGATTTGCCTCTCTTGGTGGACGTCGACACCGGTTTTGGTTCATCGGCATTTAATGTCGCGCGCACGGTGAAGTCGATGATCAAATTCGGCGCAGCAGCCATGCATATCGAAGATCAGGTAGGTGCCAAGCGTTGCGGTCATCGTCCGAACAAGGAAATCGTCAGCAAGCAGGAAATGGTTGATCGCGTCAAAGCGGCAGTTGATGCTCGTACGGATGAAAATTTCGTCATCATGGCGCGCACTGACGCGCTGGCCGTCGAAGGTCTTGAGGCCGCACTGGAGCGCGCAGTTGCCTGCGTTGAGGCGGGCGCTGACATGATTTTTCCTGAGGCTATTACCGAACTGGCGATGTACAAGCAGTTTGCCGCAGCGGTGAAAGTACCCGTTCTCGCCAATATCACCGAATTCGGCTCCACGCCTTTGTATACGGTCGACGAGTTGCGTACGGCTGAAGTGGGTATCGTCCTCTATCCGCTGTCAGCATTCCGCGCGATGAACAAGGCTGCAGAAAATGTTTATATGACAGTGCGCCGCGAAGGTACACAAAAGAATGTGGTCGACACCATGCAGACGCGTATGGAACTCTACGACCGCATCGGTTATCACGATTTCGAGCAAAAGCTCGACGCATTATTTGCACAACAAAAATCCAAGTAAATTCGGGAGAATCTTCATGAGTGAACAACAAGCAAGCGGCTTCAAGCCAAAAAAATCAGTTGCCCTCTCTGGCGTCACTGCAGGTAACACAGCGCTGTGCACCGTCGGCAAGACCGGCAATGATTTGCACTACCGTGGCTACGACATTCTCGATGTCGCTGATGCCTGTGAATTTGAAGAGATCGCGCATCTGCTGGTGCATGGCAAGCTGCCAACGACTGCCGAACTGAATGCGTACAAGCAAAAACTCAAAGCGCTGCGTGGCCTTCCTGCAAATGTGAAAGCCGTGTTGGAATGGCTGCCGGCTTCATCGCATCCCATGGATGTGATGCGCTCGGGCGTCTCCGCGCTGGGCTGCGTTTTGCCTGAGAAAGAAGATCACAATACCCCCGGCGCGCGCGATATCGCCGACCGCCTGATGGCCTCGCTGGGTTCAATGCTGCTGTACTGGTATCACTACAGCCACAATGGTCGACGTATTGAGGTGGAAACTGATGATGATTCCATCGGCGGACATTTCCTGCACCTGCTGCATGGCAAGCCACCATCGGCATTGTGGGAGAAGGCGATGCACACCTCGCTTATTCTGTATGCAGAACATGAGTTCAATGCATCGACCTTTGCCTGCCGCGTTATCGCTGGTACAGGTTCGGATATGTACTCGGCTATTACCGGTGGCATCGGCGCATTGCGTGGCCCTAAGCATGGTGGCGCCAACGAAGTCGCCTTCGAAATCCAGAAGCGCTATGACAATCCGGATGAAGCAGAAGCGGATATCCGCAAGCGTGTAGAAAACAAGGAAGTCATCATCGGTTTTGGTCATCCGGTTTATACGATTTCCGATCCCCGCAACAAGGTCATCAAAGAAGTTGCGCATCGTCTGTCTAAAGATGCCGGCTCGACCAAAATGTTTGACATCGCTGATCGTCTCGAATCCGTCATGTGGGACGCTAAAAAGATGTTCCCCAATCTTGATTGGTTCTCGGCCGTGTCTTATCACATGATGGGTGTGCCTACGGCTATGTTTACACCGTTGTTCGTTATTTCACGTACGTCGGGTTGGGCGGCACACATCGTTGAGCAGCGTATTGATAACAAGATTATTCGCCCGAGCGCCAATTATGTCGGACCGGAGAATTTGAAGTTTGTGCCTATCGCTAAGCGGAAGTGATAACTTGCGATAGCAAGCCAAAGACGCTGGACCCCGGCTTTCGCCGGGGTGACGATAGAAAAGTGGCTTGCTTGAAATCGGTCATCCCGTGGATAGACGCTTCAGGGGAAGCGTCTTAAGCACTTATGGCCTCAAAATTGTCATCCCGGCGAAAGCCGGGATCCAGTGTCTTCCGTCGCAAGGCGAAACCGTCCAAGTACCTCTGACAGAACCTCACCTCATCTCATCAACCATGAACACCGCACACCGCAAACCCCTCCCCGGAACCAGTCTCGATTACTTTGATGCGAGAGCTGCAGTCGAAGCGATTCAGCCCGGCGCCTATGACAAGCTGCCATATACCTCGCGCGTCCTTGCTGAAAACCTCGTGCGTCGCTGCGATCCCGCTACGCTGACCGAGTCACTCAAGCAGCTGATCGAGCGCAAGCGCGAGCGTGACTTTCCCTGGTTTCCTGCACGGGTGGTGTGTCACGATATTTTGGGTCAGACTGCGCTCGTCGATTTGGCGGGTTTGCGAGATGCGATCGCAGACCAAGGTGGCGATCCTGCCAAGGTCAATCCGGTGGTGCCTGTGCAACTCATTGTTGATCACTCACTCGCGGTGGAATGCGGTGGTTTTGATCCTCAGGCTTTCGAGAAGAACCGCGCGATTGAAGACCGACGTAATGAAGATCGATTCGACTTCATCAACTGGACCAAGCACGCATTCAGAAATGTCGATGTGATCCCTCCTGGGAACGGCATCATGCATCAGATTAATCTCGAACGCATGTCGCCGGTCATACAGTCACAGCAGGGCGTGGCTTACCCCGACACTTGTGTTGGTACCGACAGCCATACACCGCATGTCGATGCGCTGGGTGTCATCGCGATTGGTGTCGGTGGTCTCGAAGCAGAAAACGTCATGCTCGGTCGCGCATCTTGGATGCGTCTGCCCGACATCATTGGTGTCGAGCTATCCGGCAAACCGCAGCCGGGTATTACTGCCACCGACATCGTGTTGGCGCTGACCGAGTTTTTGCGTCAATCCAAAGTAGTCGGTGCTTATCTTGAGTTTTATGGTGCAGGTGCGCGCGCGCTTACGCTCGGCGATCGCGCGACCATCTCCAACATGGCACCGGAATATGGCGCTACTGCCGCGATGTTTTCCATCGATGAGCAGACGATTCAATATCTGAAGCTCACTGGTCGCACTGATGAACAGGTCGCGCTGGTCGAAACGTATGCAAAAACAGCCGGTCTGTGGGCAGACAGTCTGACCAATGTTGAATACGAACGTGTACTGACATTTGATTTGTCATCCGTCGTTCGCAATATGGCCGGTCCCTCCAATCCGCATGCGCGTGTCGCGACCACGGATCTGGCAGCGAAAGGTATCGCTAGTGCATGGCAAGAGGTGCCCGGGCAAATGCCGGACGGCGCGGTAATCATCGCAGCCATCACCAGTTGCACCAACACCTCCAACCCACGTAACGTAATTGCCGCCGCACTGCTGGCGCGCAATGCAAACAAACTTGGCCTGACGCGCAAGCCTTGGGTGAAATCTTCACTCGCACCCGGGTCCAAGGCGGTAACGTTGTATCTTGAAGAAGCCGGTCTGATGGGTGATCTGGAAAAGCTAGGTTTTGGCGTGGTCGCTTATGCCTGCACATCCTGCAATGGCATGTCCGGTGCACTTGATCCGAAGATACAGCAAGAAATTATCGATCGCGATTTGTATGCAACTGCCGTCTTGTCAGGCAATCGTAATTTCGACGGTCGTATTCATCCGTATGCAAAGCAGGCCTTCCTTGCATCGCCGCCGTTGGTGGTCGCTTATGCGATCGCAGGCACGATTCGTTTCGATATCGAAAAAGATGTGCTGACCGTGGTGGATGGCAAAGAGATTCGCCTCAAGGATATCTGGCCCACCGATGAGGAAATCGACGCCATCGTCAAATCCAGCGTCAAACCTCAGCACTTCCGCCAAGTCTATGAGCCCATGTTTGCGATTCAGGCTGACAGTGGTACCAAGGTGAATCCCTTGTACGACTGGCGCGCTCAATCAACTTACATTCGCCGTCCACCGTATTGGGAAGGCGCACTGGCAGGTGAGCGAACGATGAAAGGTATGCGGCCGCTGGCTGTGTTGGGTGACAACATCACCACCGATCATTTGTCACCATCGAATGCGATTATGCTCGACAGCGCAGCCGGTGAGTATCTGGCAAAAATGGGTCTGCCTGAAGAAGATTTCAATTCGTATGCAACGCATCGTGGTGATCATCTCACCGCACAGCGCGCGACCTTTGCGAACCCAACCTTGACGAATGAAATGTGTGTGGTCGACGGCAAGATAAAAAAAGGATCGCTCGCACGCGTTGAGCCCGAAGGCAAGGTCACGCGTATGTGGGAAGCGATTGAAACCTATATGGAGCGCAAGCAGCCGCTGATCATCATTGCAGGAGCCGATTACGGTCAGGGCTCATCGCGTGACTGGGCAGCGAAAGGTGTACGACTCGCCGGTGTTGAAGCGATCGTTGCCGAAGGATTCGAGCGTATTCACCGCACTAATCTGATTGGCATGGGTGTCATGCCGCTGGAATTCAAAGCTGGCGTGAATCGCAAGACGCTCGGTATTGACGGTACCGAAACCTATGACGTGATAGGTGAGCGCAAGCCGCGCGCTGATCTGACACTGGTCATTCATCGCAAAAATGGCGAGAAGCTCGAGGTGCCGGTGACGTGTCGACTCGATAGTGATGAAGAGCTATCGATTTATGATGCTGGCGGTGTGCTGCAGCGCTTTGCGCAGGATTTTCTTGCATCTGCAAAGGCGGCGTAAGACGTCTGAAAGCCGAATGAAAGAGAAAGACACTGGATCCCAGCTTCCGCTGGGATGACGGTAGTTGGTGAGGCGACCGCAGAATTTCCACCGTCATCCCGGCGCAAGCTCACTACTGTCCGGAACATCTGAAGTTATGCTGCACTGAACACTAATTAACGGCCTTTCTGAATCGAATGCAGATAATTTTTGCGGGAATTCAAGTCTTCTTGCTTGACTGAATTTCCTACAGAGTGACCATGGACCCCAGCTTTCCCCCAGCCTTCGCTGGGGCGGTGGCTGGGGTGACGATTTTAAGGCTGATGGTCCTAAATTCCGTCGCCCCAGCGAAAGCTGGGGTCCATGATTGTTATCGGTAAGAGACTGAAAAGAAAAAAGTCGTTTCAAGGCAGATGTTCCGGACAGTACTGAGCTTTCGTTGGGAGCGAGTGAGGGAATTCGGATCGCATGCGATACGTCCACGCAGCAGTCATCACATGCAGGTGATGAAAGTAGTTGTTAAGACGACCGTAGAATTACCACCGTCATCCCGGCGAAAGCCGGGATCCAGCGGCGTTCGTAGTAAACCAAGACACAAGATACAAAGGTAAACCATGTCCCACCCACCCCAAATAAAAATCCCCGCCACCTACATGCGTGGTGGCACCAGCAAAGGTGTTTTTTTTCATTTGCAGGATTTACCCCAGTCAGCACAGCAGCCAGGCCCCGCGCGTGACAAACTGCTCCTGCGCGTCATTGGCAGCCCCGATCCCTACGGTAAGCAGATCGATGGCATGGGCGGTGCAACTTCCAGCACCAGCAAGACCGTCATCCTTTCAAAAAGCACAAAGGCAGATCACGATGTCGATTACCTGTTTGGTCAGGTATCCATCGATCAGGCCTTTGTTGATTGGAGCGGCAACTGCGGCAATCTTTCAGCGGCCGTGGGTCCTTTTGCGATCAGTCATGGCCTAATCGATGCATCGCGCGTGCCGCGTGATGGTGTCGCTGTCGTGCGCATCTGGCAGGCAAATATCGGCAAGACCATCATTGCGCATGTGCCGATGACCAATGGTGCCGTGCAGGAGACGGGTGATTTTGAATTAGATGGCGTGACATTTCCGGCAGCAGAAGTGCAGCTGGAGTTCATGGATCCTGCGGCAGACGAAGAAGGCGCAGGGGGCGCTATGTTCCCCACCGGTCAGTTGGTCGATGATCTTGATGTGCCGGGTGTGGGCGTGCTCAAGGCCACGATGATTAATGCCGGCATACCGACCGTCTTTGTGAATGCTGACGCCATCGGCTACACGGGTACCGAATTGCAGGACGCGATCAATGGTGACGCCAAAGCGCTTGCGATGTTTGAAACCATACGCGCCCATGGCGCGCTGCGCATGGGATTGATCAAATCGCTGGATGAAGCTGCCAGCCGTCAGCACACACCCAAGGTCGCTTTCGTTGCCAAGCCAGCGAGTTATCAAGCCTCTAGCGGTAAACAGGTCGAGGCGGGCAGTATTGATCTGCTGGTGCGTGCGCTGTCCATGGGTAAACTACATCATGCGATGATGGGAACGGCGGCCGTTGCGATTGGCACCGCCGCTGCCATACCCGGTACGCTGGTGAATACAGCTGCCGGTGGTGGTGCGCGCGAGGCAGTGCGCTTTGGTCATCCTTCCGGCACTTTGCGCGTCGGTGCGCAAGCCACCGAAGTGAATGGTGAATGGCGTGTCACCAAGGCCATCATGAGTCGCAGTGCGCGTGTGCTGATGGAAGGCTGGGTTCGCATACCCGGTGATGCATTTTGAGTTCTGATAAAGATTCTGAAAAATAAACAGGTGCTGGTTACAAGCATCACCCAAAGATAGAAAACAAACGAGGAACGCGAGATGAACTACGCAGATTTCCATCGGACGTCGATTGAAGATCCGGAGAACTTCTGGCGCAAGGAAGCAGAGCGCATCGACTGGCATACACCTTTCAGTCAGGTGCTGGATTATTCTCGCCCGCCTTTTGCGAACTGGTTCGTCGGTGGTCAGACCAATCTCTGTCATAACGCCGTTGATCGCTGGGCATCGCGTCAGGGTGAGCAGACAGCGCTGATCGCGATCACCACCGAAACACCGGATGGCTCGCCCGCTGAAAAAGCTTGGAGCTTCAAAGAATTGCAGGCCGAAGTCGAACGCATGGCAGCGATCATGCAATCACTGGGTGTCGTCAAAGGCGATACGGTGCTGATCTACATGCCTATGATCGCCGAAGCCGTGTTTGCGATGCTCGCCTGCGCGCGCATTGGTGCGATTCACTCGGTGGTCTTTGGTGGTTTTGCCTCCAACAGTCTGGCAACGCGCATTGAAGACGCACAACCCAAACTGATTGTCTCCGCGGATGCTGGTTCTCGTGGTGGCAAGCCCGTTCCCTATAAGCCGCTGCTGGATCAGGCGATTGTCTTGTCTGCGCATAAACCCGCACACGTGCTGCTGGTGGACCGTAAGCGAGTTGCAATGGAGATGGTTGCAGGTCGTGACGTTGACTACGCGTCGCTGCGCGAACAGCACCTGAACGCTCGTGTACCAGTGACCTGGCTGGCATCGGAGGATATCTCCTATATCTTGTACACCTCCGGCACGACGGGTCGTCCCAAAGGTGTTCAACGCGATGTTGGTGGCTATGCCGTCGCATTGGCTGCATCGATGGAATACATCTTTGAAGGTAAGCCGGGCGAAACGTATTTCTCGACCTCCGACATCGGCTGGGTTGTCGGGCACTCCTACATTGTGTATGGGCCGCTGATTGCCGGCATGGCGACGGTGCTGTACGAGGGCACACCTCTGCGCCCCGATGCCAGCATTTGGTGGCAGATCGTTGAAAAACACAAAGTCACGCGCATGTTCTCTGCACCGACCGCAGTACGTGTGCTGAAAAAGCAGCCGCCCGAGTTGATGAAGCAACATGATGTGTCATCGCTAAAGGCACTCTATCTTGCGGGAGAACCGCTGGACGAATCGACATCCGCTTGGATTGCCGATGAATTGGGTGTGAGCATCATTGACAACTACTGGCAGACTGAAACCGGTTGGCCCGTATTGTCGGTCGCCAGAGGCGTTGAGAAAACCCCCACGCGTCTCGGTAGCCCCGGCGTTCCCATGCCTGGCTACAAGCTCAAGCTGCTTAATGAAGCTACCGGTGCTCTCTGTGGTGACAATGAAAAAGGCGTACTCGTCATCGAAGGTCCGCTGCCACCGGGCTGCATGCAAACGGTTTATCGCGATGATCAGCGCTTTATCAATACCTACTGGACAAACTTCGCAACTGAACAGGTGTACTCCACCTTTGACTGGGGTATCCGTGATTCAGATGGCTACTACTTCATTCTGGGTCGTACTGATGATGTAATCAATGTGGCGGGACATCGCCTAGGCACACGAGAAATCGAAGAGAGCATTTCCAGCCATCCGAATGTATCCGAGGTCGCTGTCGTCGGCGTGGAAGACAAGCTCAAGGGTCAGGTTGCTGTGGCGTTCGTCATACCCAAGCTCACTTCCAGCACGGCCACACCGGAGGCGCGTGCGCAATTGGAAAAAGAAGTCTGGGCTGTGGTGGACAAACAACTCGGCGCAGTCGCTCGACCTTCACGTGTGCATTGCGTGAACCTGTTGCCCAAGACACGCTCGGGCAAATTGCTCCGGCGTTCAATCCAAGCCCTGTGTGAAGGCAGGGATCCGGGTGATCTGACCACGATCGAAGATCCGGCTTCGCTGGAGCAAATCCGGCAGGCGTTGCAAAACTGAAGATCCTAGCGATCCCGGCCGGCTCGCTGAAGCGGGCTGGCGCAGCTGCCGTATAGGCACAGTCGCACAGGATTTCTCCCAACACTCACCGAAGGTGTCCATGATGCGCATCATGGACGCTCCCGCGCCCCACCTGCAGAATGTGAACTGTGCTCCTTAGTCAGGCCGGCCGAGCAACAAATCCGACTGGCCTGAGTGAATGAATAGCCGGCGCCGTCCTCTACTACGCCGAACTGGTCTGGGGCGCAGTGATGCAGGAATCAGTTTGTTAATGCTTTGTCGCATATCCACCAACTGTTCCGACTTCACTAGCCTCGCTAGGCTCAGCACGGTTTCGCGCAAAAAATAGTCCTCGCGTGCGCTGCCTTGGCTTTTTATTGAGGCGTCGAGAAATTCATTCATCAAATCTTCGCTGCGGGGCAAAGGTTCGGTGGTGTAGTGGCTGTCTTCAAGATAAATATTCATAGGATCACTCTTTGTCAGGCGGGAAGTTAATGACCAGAAACGGGAGTCTAGCGATTTTTTTTTTGATGTCTAGCGGTAGGAGATTGAGACAAATCAACGGGTGGTGACACTCTGCGGTTACGCAAGTTTTTGTTTTTAAAGTTGCAATGTTTTTCGTGCAAATTTTCGAAAAATCTTCGGTTTCTATCGATTTTTTGCATGACCAATCCCAGATTCATCAAATCGCTGACACCGATAGCGCCATTGTTTTGTATCAAATTCAGTCGGCTTCGCTCGCAACAAAATGGATCGTGGCAGCGGGCTTGTAACTCATGCGAAGACCTCGCTTCGCACCAATCCACCCGAGACTAAGGAAGCCGTATGGAGAACCTCAATCAGGACCAAAAAAAGTATTTGTGTCAATTGCTCAGCGACCGTGAGCAAGATCTGCGTGATGACATCAAGCGCGAGGTCGGTCTGCAAGATGATTATGTGCAGCTAGCCAGCGAAGTCCCCGATTCAGGCGATTTATCTTTCGCCAATCTGTCGATCGATATCGGCAATGCAGCAGTCGGTCGCGACATGCATGAATTGCGTGCGATCGAACTGGCGCGTAAAAAACTCGATAGAGGTACTTACGGCGAATGTATCAATTGCGGGTATGAAATTCCTTTTGAGCGTTTGCAGGCAATTCCTTTTGCAGAGCGTTGCGCACCTTGTCAGGAAAATTTTGAACGTACCCATCAGGATGGCATGAAGGGCTACACCATGTAAGTAAGCAGCCAAGTTTGTTGGGTGATCCTGCCTAGATGTCGTGGGGTAGCTTGACGATCTTAGATAGAACTCCTCCCTAGATGTCGTGGGGTAGCTTGACGACCTTAGCTAAAACTCCTCCCTAGAGGTCGTGGGGTAGCCTGACGCCCTCAAGTAAAACTACTCCCGTCATCCCGGCGCACGCCGGGATCCAGTGTCGTTAATTGCACGCCAGAAGAATTCAAAAAACACTACAGGTGACAATGTATCTGCCGCGTCCCCATCAAGCGCCCGCCCCTTTGTGTAGTACGAGTCTCTACCACCAGAAAATCCACTGACGTTCTGATTTCAGGCCGCCTGCTTGATTTCTCCCAGTCTCTTACAATCCCCCTTTGCCGGCGTAAATCGCAGGCGGGTATTCGGAGAGTTTGTATGCAAGTTGTTTCTGAGGCGTTGATGACTTTCGGCCATGCCTTGCGCATGACGCGCCGTGACTGGCGTGCCGGCGAGTTACGCTTTCTGCTGGCTGCTTTGGCGGTTGCCGTGGCTGCCTTGTCGGCGGTGGGATTTTTTGTTGATCGCATGAATGCCGCACTCGAGCGCGATGCGACCGAGTTGCTGGGTGCCGATTTACTGGTACGTAGCGATTACCCTTTGCGTGAGGCATGGCGCGCCGAAGCCCTCGCCCGTGGTCTGACCAGCGCCGATGTCGTTAGCTTTCCCAGTATGGCGACCACCGGTCGCGCCGAGACAGAAGACACACGTCTGGTGGCGGTCAAGGCTGTCTCATCGGCTTATCCGTTGCGGGGTGATCTTCGTCTGCGCACAAAAAATACCGAGCTCACGACCAAGGGAGCGCCGCAGCCGGGCACTGTCTGGGTAGATACAGCGCTGCTCTCATTACGCGGGCTTCGTCTGGGTGATGCAATGACACTTGGTGAGCAACGTTTTACGATCGCCGCTGAGATTATTCTGGAAAAAGATCGTGGTGCAGGATTCATGAATTTTGCACCGCGCGTCATGCTGGCGTTGCAAGATCTTGAGTCAACCGGTCTGGTACAAAACGGATCCCGTATCACTTATCGACTGCAGCTTGCCGGAAATCCGTCGGATATTGCCGCTTTTCAGCGCTGGCTGGAAAATGAAATCAAGGTCAACGAGGTACGTGGGGTACAGCTCGAATCGCTCGAGACGGGCCGTCCGGAAATGCGAACAACACTAGAGCGTGCCCGCCAATTTCTGTCGCTGGTCAGCTTACTGACCGCCATGCTGGCTGCGCTGGCCATTGCAATGGCTTCACGGCGTTTTATGCAGCGGCATCTGGATGCCGTTGCCATGCTGCGTTGCCTTGGTCTGAAGCAAAACGAAGTCACGCTAATCTATCTGATCGAATTCATCCTGATAGGCACCATCGGAAGTTTGATCGGTGCCGCCATCGGCTTTGGTGCGCATTTTATGCTGCTGGAATGGCTGGGTTCATTAATGACCACGCGACTGCCACCGCCAAGCTGGATGCCGCTGGTGCAGGGCGTGGCGACTGGCCTCTTGCTTTTACTTGGATTTGCGGTACCGCCGGTACTGCAATTGCGTAACGTGCCGCATAACCGCGTGATTCGCCGCGAGCAGGATGCTCCGAAGGCATTCACAATTTCCGGGTATCTACTCGCGCTGGCTTCGTTCATGGGATTACTGCTCTGGCAGGCCCGTGACCTTCGACTGGGTCTGTTGACCTTTGGTGGTTTCATCGCCTTGCTAGCTGTCTCGTTTATAGCGGGCTGGCTGCTACTGCGATTACTGCAGAGCGTGCGCGTGCCACCCGGATGGCCTGCCTGGCGTTTTGCGCAAACATCACTCAAACGCAGGCCAGCGGCCACGATATTGCAAATCGTTGCTTTGTCACTGGGCCTGATGGCATTGCTGCTGTTGACCGTCGTTCGACAAGACCTGGTCGCTGCTTGGCGCCAGTCGTCACCGCCGGACGCGCCCAATCATTTCATCATCAACATACAACCCGATCAGCGGGAGGCAGTAGCGCAGGAACTCACGAAAAATGGTATCGCCGATGTCGGCCTTGACCCGATGATACGCGGACGTCTTTTGCAAGTTGATGGCCGCACCATCAGTAGCGCAACCTACACCGAGGAGCGCGCGCAACGACTGGTCGAACGTGAATTCAATCTCTCTACGCTGACCGATCTACCCGCCCACAACACAATTACGGAAGGTCGTTGGTTTGATAACGCGCAACCCGAAGCATCCGTTGAGCAAGGGCTGGCAAAAACTCTGGGACTTAAACTGGGTGATCTATTACGTTTCGACGTAGGTGGACAAAGTGTTGATGTGAGAATCACCAGCCTGCGCAAGTTGGACTGGGGCTCAATGCGCGTGAATTTCTTCGTAATACTCAACTCGTCTGCTGCACAAAATCTACCAGCGACCTACATCACCGCGATTCATTTGCCCGACACTCAGCAGTCACTGGTAAACCAACTTGTACGTCACTACCCTAATTTGACCATTGTCGATGTTGGCAGCATGGTCGTTCAGGTACAGCAAGTGATTGATCAGGTGATTGCGGCGGTCGAATTTCTCTTTCTGTTTACGCTAGTGTCAGGTGTCATGGTACTCGCGGCTGCGATGTTGATTTCGCAGAATGAGCGTGCGCATGAAGCCGGATTGTTGCGAGCGCTCGGTGCGACCCGACGCGAGCTCTCTCGTGCCCAATGGGTGGAGTGCCTGCTGGTGGGTACAGCAGCAGGTATTCTGGCGGCCAGTGGTGCATCGCTGGTGGGGTGGGTACTTGCGCATCAGGTTTTTGAATTCGAATGGCAATTCAGCCCGTTGGTATGGATCGTCGGTATCGCAGCCGGGATCGTCTGCGCCTTTTTGGGCGGATGGTTCGGCCTCCGTAACGTTCTTTCGAGACCGCCCATACAGACCCTGCGAGAAGCATGAGGGGCATCAAGAGCGCCTACTGACGATCCCCCTAAAGTCATTCCCAGAGTTCGGTATGCCGATACTTTTAGGGGAGACGGGTCATCATGCGCAGTGGGATATTCGCAATAGGGGTAGTGGTGTGGCTGTCCGCTTGTACAGCGATGGCGCCAGGTATTCAGTTTGGCAAAGCACCGGCATCGTCCTCGGAGGCAGATGAGGCCGATGCCATCGTGGCACCGGCTGAGATTCTTGCCATCACACCGCGTCTAGTGCGGCAGGAAAAAGTGCTGCGCGATCAGCAAGTCGCCGAAGACATCACTGCGCTTTTACAGCCGGCACAGGCTTATCGCATCGAGGCCGGTGATGTACTGCACATCGTGGTCTGGGATCATCCGGAATTGTCAGCATCCATGCTACCTGCAGGCGTACCCGGTGCGGTGGGTGTTGCCGGTGTGGCGGTCAGTCCCATGCAGCCACAATCTGGGTTTGAAATCGACCAGCAGGGTATGCTCGATTTTCCCTACGCTGGCAAGCTGAAGCTTGCAGGACTCACGACTGTCGAGGCACATGAACGGGTGGTCCGCAGCTTGTCTCGCTACCTCAAAAATCCCAAAGTCACCATGCGCGTGCTTACCTACCGAAGCAAGCGCGTCTATGTCGATGGCGAAGTAAAACAACCCGGCGTTCAGGCCATTAATGATTTGCCGATGACGCTCACCGAGGCGATCAATCGCGCAGGTGGTGTTACGCCGATGGCAGATCAGAGTCGCATCATGGTCAGCCGCGAAGGCAAGACATATCAGATCAACATGCCGCAATTGGTGCAGCGTAGTGTCAATCCTTCCTCCATCATGCTCGCCAGCGGTGATGTCGTGCGGGTGCTATCGCGTGATGAAACCAAAATTTTCATCTCGGGTGAGGTGACATCACCGCGTGCACTGCCCATGCGTAACGGTCGTCTGACACTCACTGAAGCGCTGGGCGAGGCGGGTGGCATCAACCCTGTGACCGGAGACGCACGTCAAGTGTATGTCGTTCGTCGTACCAGCCAATCCTCAGTGGTGTACCAACTCGATGCCAATGCACCTGGCGCGCTGGCCATGGCCGAGGGTTTTCAGCTCAGTCCTCGCGATGTCGTGTATGTCGCTGCCACACCGCTGACAAACTGGAACCGTACTATCAGCGCGTTGATTCCCGGTGCACTGCCGACAGCTGTGATTGCAACCACACCGGGACGCTGAATTGATTCGCAACATTCTCTTGCTATGTACGGGCAATATCTGTCGCAGTCCGATGGCGGAGGGACTTTTGCGTGACTTGTTGCCAATGCACGAGATTTTTTCTGCGGGTCTGAGCACGCTTGAAGGTACGCCTGCTGACCAACTTGCACTTGAATTGATGTGGCAGTCCGGCATCGATATCAGTGAGCATCGCTCCCGAAATATAGCTAGCTGGATGATGCGCGAAGCCGATCTTGTTTTCACCATGGACAGTGAACAAACCGAGTTTGTAATTAGTCGCTATCCGGTCGCCAGTAAAAAAGTAGAACGTCTTGGTGAGCCATGTGGACTGGATATTCCCGATCCCTATCAGCACGGCTTATCTGCGTTCTGTCACTCACTACGGCTCATAGAGCGCGCCGTGCAATGTCGACTTCCCGGGCTGGCACGCAACGCCCCTTGTTTATTAAATTAATCCCCGGAAAACCAATGAATTCTTTGTCCCCTCATTTGATCACGCCATCCGAGCCACCTGTGATCCTCGCGGAGGATAAAGAGGCCGATCTGTTGACCTATGTGCATATGATCATTGATCAGCGCTGGCTGATTTTTACCATCACACTGTGCATCGCACTTGCCGGCGTCCTGTATGCAATGCTGGCCCGGCCAGTCTACGAAGCCAGCCTGATGGTTCATGTCGAAGAAAAAGGTCAGCGCGAGCCAAAAAATATTCTGGGTGAGGCTGGATCCATCATCGATTACAAGACGGCCGCCGCCGCTGAAGTTGAATTGCTGCGCTCCAGAATGGTGATTGCTCACGCTATCGATAATCTTCGCTTGTATATTGACGCTAGGCCGATCCGCTTCCCAGTCGTTGGCAACTGGCTAGTACAGCACGATCTTCCACTTCAAAACTGGCTGCCTGGATTGCAGAGCACAGGCGGTTATGCTTGGGGAAATGAGCGTATCCAAGTCGCTGATTTCACCGTACCTGTCGTGTTGGAAAATCGTCGTTTCGTCGTAAAGGCTGTCAATGAAGGTCGTTATCAGGTCACCGAGAGTGAAAGTGGCATTACCTTCAGCGGCAAAATTGCCGAGACAGAAAATATCGACACGCGCTTTGGCCCAATCGCATTGCGTATCGACGAATTGAGTGCAAACCCCGGTGTGCGTTTTGATCTGATACGCAGTTCTCGTCTCGCTGCGATTGAATCAGTTCAACGCTCAATTGATGTCAGTGAAATTGGCAAGCAATCAGGCATTCTGCAGGCAACACTAAAAGGCGATAGTGCTGATTCGGTTTTTCAGTTGCTCAATGAAATAGGGCGCGAGTACATGGCGCAAAACAGCGCGCGCCGTACCGAAGAAGCTGATAAATCGCTCGCCTACCTGAATCAACGTTTGCCCGAGCTCAAGCGACAACTGGAACAGGCTGAGGCTCGCTACAACCAGTTCCGCAACATGAATGGCACAGTCGATCTGGGTGAAGAGGGTCGCATCACACTGCAACGTTCTGCGGCCGCCCGAACTCGTCGAATCGAGCTTGAACAAAAACGCACTGACCTGATGTCTCGCTACACGTCAAATCATCCCTCCGTGATGAGTGTTGATGAGCAGTTACGTGACGTAAACGCAGAGCTCAGACAGGCGACCGCCCAGCTAAAAAATCTGCCGGTACTGGAGCAAGATATGGTACGGCTCGCGCGTGATGTGAAAGTCAATAGCGAACTGTATGCCGCACTGGTGGCATCAGCCCAGCAACTGCAACTGACGACCGTAGGACGGACCAGTAATGTGCGTTTGGTTGACGCACCCGAAAGACCGGAACAGCCTGTTACGCCCAACCGACCGCGCATTATCGCCATCGCTATTTTCGCAGGGCTGTTCTTCGGTATTTTGGCTGCATTCCTGCGTCGCTCACTTCAAATAGCCTTTGAAGATCCTGTGCAGCTTGAGAGAGCCTCTGGTGTGCCGGTGTACGCCAGTATCCCTCATAGTCGTACGCAGGAAAGTCTGGCCGATCGTAATGATGAGTCAGCCAATTTGCCTTTACTCTCGCGGATTTCCAGTATGGATATTGCTGTCGAGAGCTTGCGCAATTTTCGCACTGCGCTTCAGTTCTGCCTCAATCATGCATCTAACCGGATCGTGCTGATCACCGGGCCGACAGAGGGTATGGGTAAGTCTTTCGTGTCCGTCAACCTCGCGGCCATCATGGCGGCAAGTGGTCGTCGGGTATTGTTGATCGACGGTGATCTGCGCGATGGACATTTGCATCGCTACTTTCATGGAGATCGGCAGGGCGGGCTGTCAGACCTACTGTCCGGTGCGCCAATCGACGTCGTGCTGAGACGAGATGTACTTGAGCATCTTGATTTCATCGCCACAGGCAGTCTGCCGCCTAATCCATCTGAAATGCTGCTGCGCCCGACGATGGCGAATCTTCTGACACAGCTCGCGCCGCACTATGACCTTATTCTGATTGACGCGGCACCTTTGCTTGCAGTGGCAGATAGTCTGGTGTTGGGCGCACATGCAGGCGCTATTTTTCTTGCGACACGAGCCGGCGTGACAACGCCTGCCGAGGTCAGCGAATCCCTGAAGCGGCTCGCGCGAGCGGGTCTTTCGGCGAAGGGCCTGCTATTTAATGATATGCCAGTGCAGTCAGGTCGTTATGGCTACGGCTTTGGCAGTCGTTATGGCTATGGAAAATTTCGGCAGCTCGGATACTCAGGTGCGATATCGCACACTTCGAAAACCGATGTGAGCGCGTAAAAATAATCCTCACTTAGAGATTGCTGATTCGAACCCCCATGCAGACTGCAGCGCTTGCCACTCCCATTCAGACTGAGAAATCCGGCCTGGCCGCCGAATTCCACCGATGGCCTTTGCCCGGCTATATTTGGCCGGCACTGCATGGCCTGTATCAAAGTATTTTTTGTAGTGAACCTCATTTACGCAACCATGACAGTTTGCGACCTGGTGTTCAGGCTTGGGTTGCGCGGCGCAATGGTGATATCACAGGCCTAATATTGTTTCAGGTCAAAGGCAGGATTGCGCGTGTGATCAACGAAATGCATGCGATTGATGCAGCGAAGTTGAATCAATTCGCTCAAGCCTTGTTTCGCGAGCACACGCAAGTAGATGTGATCTGCCTGCATGCCGTTCGTATCGAAGGTGATGGTCTGACCTTGCCCCTGCTGCAAACTGAGTATTCAGAGGATTATTTGCTGCCCCTGCCAGACTCCGCGGAAGCCTGGAAGGGTGGTCTTTCGTCCCAAACGCGTGAAAAAATCCGCTATCACTATCGTCGCAGCTGCCGCAAGCAACCGGATCTGAGCTTCCGTCAAATTGACGGGCATGACATGAGTGACGCCCAGTTTGATCGCATACTTCAGCTCAGTCAGGCACGCATGTCACGCAAGGGCCGGTCATTCAATATGAGCGAGCGCGAAGTGCGATGTCTGCGCACGATGATTCGCGAATGCGGTCAGCTCTCAGTAATTGAGATTCAGGGCGAGATTTGCGCAGGCCTCCTTTGTACCCGACTCGGAAAATCAATCTTCATGCATGTGATCGCACATGATCCTCAGCATGATGATCTGCGACTGGGTTTTTTATGCTGCGTTCTGACTATCGAAGCAGCCATTGCCAGTCGTGCAGAGCAGTTTCATTTTCTGTGGGGATTTTACGATTACAAAATTCGCCTCGGTGGCCAAAAGAAGAGCCTGTATCGGGCGGTGGTGTTCAGGTCCTGGTGGCACGGCCTCTCGCATCCCTTACTGCTAGGTAGTCAATTGGTACATCGAGCACGGCGCAAGATCAGTCAGTGGCGCCATCATTAAACAGGAGAACGTATGTTCATAGACGCGCGCGAGGTTAGCCAGGATAAATCCCTGATTGCTACGGTGTGCATCATCGGTGGTGGCGTCGCGGGAATCTCGATAGCGCGTGAACTTGAAAAGCAGGGTATCGATACCTGCCTACTGGAGAGCGGTGGTTTGCAACCAGATCACGAGACGCGTGATTTATATCGCGGCAAATCGACTGGACTGAACTATCAGTTTGCCGATGGATGCCGTGCGCGCTTTCTTGGGGGTAGTAGTAACTGCTGGGGTGGCTGGAGCAGACCATTGGATGCTTGGGATTTCGAGCAGCGTGATTGGGTACCCCATAGCGGCTGGCCTTTCGGTTTGTCACATCTTGAGCCGTATTACCGGCGTGCGCATGAGGTACTCAAGCTCGGGCCGGATAATTTTGATCCTGCCTTTTGGGAAAAGGCGATTGCACGTCAAGACGTGCGTCGTATTCCTTTCAAATCAGGCAAGGTACGAGACACGATTTCCCAATTCAGTCCGCCGGTACGCTTCGGCAAGGACTACCGCCGAGAGTTACGTAATGCACGCTATGTCCGTGTATTCCTCCACGCGAATGTTACGCAGATTATTCCGGATCTGCTGGCGGGGCGCATTAAAGAAGTCACGGTACAGACACTCACGGGCAAGCACATGCGCGTCGCTGCGCGTATCTTCATACTAGCCACAGGCGGCATTGAGAATGCACGGCTGCTACTGGCTTCGAACAAAATCATTCCCGCAGGCTTGGGTAATCAGCACGACCTGGTCGGTCGATTTTTCATGGATCACCCCCGTCTTTTAAGCGGCAAGATTCATTTTTCGCAAGCATGGTCGCGCAACAAGCTGTATGACATCAAGTACCACTACATGAATTCGGCTGTGGCTGCTCATGGCGTTCATATTGCCGCTCAGCTTGCATTGACACCTGCGACCTTGGAGAAAGAACGCTTGCTGAATGCGCGCATCTGCTTTTGTTCCGAGTTTCCGGGTGAGGGAAGTCAGGGTGCACAGGCACTGTTCCGCTGCAAGCAGGCTTTGCTATCTAAAGATCAACCCGGATGGCGCTTGCGAGATGATGTGCTAACGATGATTAAAGAGCCACTCAATACTTTTTCTTATGGTTTCACGCGACTATTTCATCCGCGTGCGATGATAAAAAAAGTAAGTTTTCAGTTAATTGTCGAGCCCTCACCCAATCCCGACAGCCGTGTCACCTTGTCATCGACACAAAAAGATGCATTAGGTATGCCGCGCGTTGAAGTTGACTGGCGTCTTGATTCACAGGTCAGACGTACTGTAGATCGCAGTCTTGCCTTGATCGCGACCGAGCTTCGTCATTCAGGTATTGCTCATGTCACCCTCGATCCTTCAATGGAAACACACGGATGGCCAGCGACACTGGAGGCCGAGGGGACTTGGCATCACATGGGAACCACGCGTATGCACAGCGATGAAAAAAAGGGCGTAGTCGATGCCGATTGCAAAGTGCATGGTTTTGGTAATTTGTATATTGCAGGCAGCTCTGTATTTCCGACCGCTGGCGCGAATTTCCCGACGATCACCATCACTGCACTTGCCTTGCGGCTTGCCGAACATGTCATCGGGAAGCTGAAGAACGTATCCAGCGCACTCGTCGAGGAAGTTGATCTTGTACAGAATGCATCTGTTGCAGTTGAAAATACCGTCGTTGCAGCTATCAATGTGAATGGTTTGTCAGCTGTCTGATTGATAGTGTCGTTACCAAAGTAAAATTTTTTTCATTACCTTTCGGAACTCTTCTCTATCGGCAATGCTCTGAAGAGAGCTTTGTAAGCGA
>JAIXYM010000034.1 GCA_027490255.1 Oxalobacteraceae bacterium
CTTCCGGATGGTCGTATCCGGGCACCACACGCGCCAGCCAGGCGGCTTCGTCCAAAGCCTCGCTCTCGTGAAGCAACCACGGGTGACGGGCAATCTCTGCGCGCATTTGCGCAAAAGTCCAGCCTTCGATAATGGTGATTGATTCCCTGATGGTGTCGCCCCGAGCGAGCGCATTGAGCAAAGTAAGTGGTGTCGTGCCCGGCTTGAGTCGATAGCTGCCGGGCTTGAAGGAACGGGTACCCAGTCCCCGGGCCAGCAATTCCATCATGATCGGGGATGCGGGCACACCGGCTTCCCGCACCTGCCGCAGGGCGCTGCGAATACTGCTCCCCTGTGCTACCGTAAATTCAAGCGGCGGAGCGCCTTCGGCAACAAGGGGATCGCGCGCCCAGTAGATCAGGCCAGCCGCAGCGGCCAGCGTGGCTAAAACGAGTAGTACGATAATTTTTTTGATAGCCGCCATAGTCCCGATCGGTCTTCAAGTACGCCGAGGAGCAGCGAATTTCCGCATACACCCCTATAATCTGGCGAATATGATAGCCGCCATTTCTTACAAGCACGAATTTCATGACTGAACCCAATGCGTCTTGGCTGGGATTTCTGAACACCCAAGGCATGAGCCCAGAGCCTGCCGACGTGCATGCTGGCATGGTGGCACCGCTTGACCACCTTGGCCTGCTGGCGGTATCGGGCGCCGATGCGGAAAGTTTTCTCCATAATCAGCTCACCAATGACGTATTGGGACTGACGCCCGGCGCAATGCATCTCGGTGGCTATTGCTCGCCCAAAGGCCGCTTGCTGGCCACACTAATCATCTGGAAATCCGACCAAGGCATCATGCTGGTGATGCCGCGTGAACTCTTGCCCGGAGTTCAAAAACGACTGCAAATGTTTGTGCTGCGCTCTAAAGTCACCCTTGCGGATGTCAGCGAGCAGACGGTGCTGATCGGTGCTGCGGCACCCGATATGCAAGAGATCAGCTTTTCTGATGCCGGCGGCGTGAATGCCATCTGGCCCTCTGCGGCAGGATTGCAGCGCGCTCTGTGGATGGGTCCGGTCGAGTCGGCAATGCAACTGTGGAATAACTTGAGTCAGAAACTCTCGCAGGTGAGCGCAAGTCGCTGGCGATGGCTGGACATCCGCGCGGGACTGCCGATGGTCGTTGAGGCGACGCGTGAGCAATTCGTGCCGCAGATGGTCAATTTTGATTTGGTCGGCGGCGTGAATTTTCGCAAGGGTTGCTATCCCGGACAGGAAATCGTCGCACGTAGTCAATACTTGGGAAAACTCAAGCGTCGGATGCTGCTGGCCAGCACGCAGGCTGAACTTGTCACCGCAGGGGTGGAAGTTTTTTCGGAAGCCGATCCCGGTCAACCCTGTGGTCTGGTAGTCAATGCCGAAAAAAATCCAGAGGGCGGCTGGGACTTGCTCGTAGAAATTAAGCTTGATGCGGCGCAAACGCCCGTGCATTTGGGCGCAGTAAACGGCGGCCTGCTGCAGTTTTCGGAAATGCCTTATGTGATCAGGGGTCCTGAGTGAGTATGGATCTGTTTATTTACTATCGAGTGCCGGCAGAGCACGCAGCAAAGATGCAAAAGAAAGTCGAGTCCATGCAGGCCGCGTTGCACGAACTATGGCCTGTGGCTACCGCGCTCAAGCGTCGCCCTGAGCTGAAAGATGGCTGTGAAACCTGGATGGAGATTTACGGTCAGATTCCCGAAGATTTTCCCGCCGCACTTGAGTCTGCCGTCCACGATGCAGCCTTACTGGCGCTGATCGAAGGTGGGCGTCACATTGAAACTTTTATCGACATTCCCCCATGTGCCTGATTGTTTTTGCATGGAAGCTCATTCCGCAATGTCCGCTGGTGATGGCGGCCAATCGAGATGAGTTTTTTGAGCGCCCTACGCAACCTGCAAGCTGGTGGGAAGATGCGCCGGACGTCTATGCTGGCCGTGATCTGCAGGCGGGCGGTACCTGGCTAGGCACCGATAAACGGGGGCGCTTCGCGGCGCTGACCAACATCCGTGATGGAAGCGCTGCGCGCACAGAGGTTCGTTCACGAGGCGAACTGGTGGCCAATTATTTGCGCGGCGATCTGGATGCTGTGGATTATCTCCAAACGCTGCGTGAATCAGCGGCTGACTACAACGGATTTAATCTGCTCGTGGGTGATGCAACATCGGCGTACTGGTTTTCGAATCACGCTGCCCAAGCGGAGCGAGCGCTCGAGCCGGGTATCTACGGACTATCCAACGGCGAACTAGATTCACCCTGGCCCAAGGTCTTGCGCGCAAAGGCGCAGTTTGCCAGCCTGCTTTGTCAGGCCGCGCCCGATGAAGCCTACTTTGAAATGCTCTCTGACACCACGAAGGCCAACGACAGCAGATTGCCAGATACCGGCGTTAGCCTCGAATGGGAAAGGCTGCTCTCACCGATTTGCATTGAATCACCAGTGTATGGCACGCGAGCGTCAACGCTCTTGCGTGTACACGCCAGCGGAAATTCTCAGCTTGTAGAAAAAGTGATTCGTTAAGGTCAATTCAGCGCAGTTTGAGCCGCATGCGCCTATGGGCAATACCGGCCTCCATGAATTCTTCGCCCTCGCCTACAAAGCCGTGACGTTCATAAAAGCCCCAGGCATGTAACTGGGCATGCAACACCAATTCGACATGCCCCTCACGTGTGGCCTCGGCGAGCAAAGTTTTCAACACCTGACTGCCTATGCCAGTGCCACGAGCCGACTGTCGTACGGCCATTCGGCCGATGTGACCATCAGGCAGCAGACGTCCAGTGGCAATCGCTTGTCCGGATTCATCATAGGCCACGGCGTGGATACTGACCTCGTCTCCCTCGTCCCATTCAAGTTCGATAGGTACGCCCTGCTCAATCACAAAGACTTCAACGCGTAGCCGCTGCGCATCCTCGCGCACATCGTTCCAGTCACCGGTGACAATTCGAAGATTCATGTCAGAACAGCGTGGGCTTTTTCGAAAGCGGTCAATACCTCGCGCCAGGAGGTTGGTACCGGTTCGCTCTTGAGTACCCGGCTATTGGCGTGGACATATAAAACTTCACCAGAAATCAGGTGCTCATCACCGCGATGGATCTCGAGCACGAAGCGCAATGAGCTGCGACCGAGTTCTGCACATCGAACTCCAATATCCAACAAGTCATCAAAGCGCGACGGCGCGTGATACTCCACCACGGACTTGCGGGCGAACAGCTCCAGCCCGGCTTCGGATTGAGCGATTACATCGGGCAATCCGGTCGCGCGCCAGTATTCGGTGAAGGCAACGTCGAAGTAATTTAAATAATTGCCATTGAAGACTATGCCTTGCATATCCACTTCGGACCAGCGGACGCGCAGCGTGTGAACAAAAGAAAAATCCTCGCGTGCCATAGAAACTCACTCACTCAGAAAACGATGGAGATACTCGTTGATAGTGGCCGGATATTCATGCACAACCCAATGGCTGGCCTCAGGCAGACGTTCGATCTTTAAGTCATTCACAAAATCGTCCAGGCCATCCAGCAAGCTGGGCAGTAATGCTTTGTCCTTTTCACCCCAGATCACGCGTACCGGTACACGCACATGGAAATTTGCAGGGTCCAGAAATAAACGGGCTGCGCCCGCATCTTCAGGGGTGGGGGGATGCAGCGGCGAGGCCCGATAGTAATTCACGCCCCCCGTGAGGCCACGGGCCCAGCACTCGTGATAGCGTTCACGAATGGTGTCATCGAACCATTCGGGTTGTTCACCCATGCCGAGCATGAACTGCTCCATCACACGAAAATTATCTTTTGCAAGCGCCTGTTCCGAACCAGGATTGCGCAGCCAGTTCATGTAGGCGCTGGCCGCTTGTTGTGCGGGATCATTCACCAGCCCCATCGCGAAGGGATAGGGATGCGTTGCATTGATGATAATGAGTTTGCTGATGAACTCGGGATGCGTAATCGCGATATTCCATGCAACTGCACCACCCCAATCATGGGCCACCATGATGCAATCGGCATACCCCAGTTGCGTAATGAACTCGGTGATGTCCTGCATGATTAACCGGGGTTTATAGGCAGCGACATCTGCTGGCATGTCCGACAGATTGAATCCCCTCAGATCCGGCGCCACCGCAAAATAATACTGACCGAATTCAGCTAGCTGCGCATTCCATGCAAACCAGAATTCGGGAAATCCGTGCAAGAACAACAGCAAAGGGCGACCTGCCTCACCCGCGCTGGCGTAATGCAGTCGCGTGCCATTGGGTAGCGTGGCGTACTGCCCGTCTTTGATGGCAGCAGCCATCAGCTTTTTCCTTTCAAGCCCGCTTGCAGCTTTTCGCGCACGTGCGGCGCGGCCTCATAGGGATCACCCGGATTGCGGCCCATAACGATATCTTCCATGCGGCGCTGAACATTACCCAGCGCAGCGGGATGAGAATAGATATAAAACTGTTGATCACGAATCGCATCGAACGTGCGCTGTGCCACCTCAGCCGCGCTCACCTTGCCGGAGGCGACTGCTTTCTCGAGCACTGCCTGCGATACCTGCTGGCTGACGGTAGGTGCCGCAGCGGCTTGAACATCATCCGGACGATGCAAATGTGACTGACTGATCCCTGTCTGAACAAAATAAGGACACAATACTGACGCACCGATAGGTGCTTCAACCAGCGATAAATCGTGATACAGACTTTCAGTCAGCGACACCACCGCATGCTTGGAGACGTTATAGACCCCCATCGTGGGTGGGTTCAGTAAGCCGGCCATCGATGCGGTGTTGACGATATGACCTTCATACGATGGGTCGTCTTTGGCGCTGGCGAGCATGAGCGGTGTAAAGACGCGCACGCCATGGATCACACCCCACAGGTTCACACCCAATACCCACTCCCAATCGGCTTGCGTACTCTCCCACACCAGACCACCAGCACCGACACCCGCGTTATTGAAAACCAGATGGACGGCGCCAAAACTGGTCATCGCTAGTCTGCCCAGTGCCTCGACCTGTTCGCCTTTACGTACATCACAGATCTGCGTAATCACCTCGACGCCCGCCGCCTCAAGTTCTGCGGCAGTCTCTGCCAGCGCCTCTTTTTGCACATCGGCGAGTACCAGACGCATGCCAAGCTGCGCACCTGTACGCGCGAATTCACGACCAAAGCCGCTGGCTGCACCCGTGATAACTGCGACACGCTGGCTGAAATTTTTCATTGCGACCTCAGATTAGTTTGACTAACTGCTTACCGAAATTTTTCCCGCGCAGCAGACCTAGGAAAGCCTCAGGCGCTGCACTCAATCCATCGGCAATCGTCTCGCGGAAAATCAGTTTTCCGGAGGCGACCAGCTGGCCGAGTTCCCCTAAACCTTCCGGCCATAATTCCATGTGCTCGGAAACGATGAAGCCACGCATGGTCAGGCGCATGGATAGCACCGCATGAATATTGTGAATTGGCATGGGCACACCATCGTAGCCAGAGATCAGGCCACACATTGCAATGCGCCCGTAGGGGTTCATTCGTGCCAGTACCGAATCCATCACTACACCGCCAACGTTTTCGAACAAGCAGTCAATACCATTGGGCGCGGCTGCCTTGACATCTTTGAACAGATTCCCGCCTTTGTAATCGATACAGGCATCGAAGCCCAGCGTGTTGACCACGTAGTCACATTTCTCCTTGCCACCGGCAATGCCCACCACGCGACAGCCACGCATGCGAGCCAACTGTCCCACCACACTGCCGACCGCGCCACTGGCTGCCGACACGGCGACGGTATCGCCAGCTTTCGGCGCCATGATTTGCGTCAGGCCGTACCACGCAGTCATGCCCGGCATGCCCACCGCACCCAGATAGGCCGATAGCGGTATATGGGTGGTGTCGACTGTTTTCAACATGCTGCCATCGGACACCGCCACTTCACTCCAGCCGAGCATGCCAACCACCTTGTCGCCGACTGAAAATTTCGGATTCTTGGAGGCGATGACTTCACCCGCAGTACCGCCGATCATCACCTCATCCAGCGCCTGAGGGGCTGCATAGCTTTTCACGTCTTCCATGCGCATACGCATATACGGGTCAAGCGACAAATAGTGATTGCGAACGAGCACCTGGCCATCACTGATTTCAGGTACCGCTACGGTCTCAAGACGGAAGTTGTCGGTACTGACCACGCCTTTGGGGCGTGAAGCGAGGACGATGCGTTGAAAGTTATTCATGAGGTTCTCCGGTTTATATTCGATTGGCTACGTCGAGACGTTTGAGGTATTTGAAAGTCCCCAACGCCTTTGCGACCAGTTGGTCATTGTCATGCAGTTCGGCTTCGCAAAAGCACATCGTGGTCGATCGGTGAAATGCATGACCACTTGCGATCAGGCGGCGACCGGGTGCACCCGCCGGCTGTAAAAAACTAGTTTTCATTTCAACGGTCACACCCGCACGCGATTCAGGATCCAGCGAGCGACCTGCCATCGCCATCACCACATCCAGCATTGTCATGATCACGCCACCATGGGTGACGCGCCAGCTGTTCATGTGACGCTCCGACAGATCGAGCGCGATCTGGGCGCGACCATCCGCCATACCCAGAAACTCCACACCCAAATCGGTGAGAAACGGTATCTCGACCGGGAAAGCCTGCTGGGTCATCAGCTCAGCACCGCCGATACGCCGCCATCTATTGCCAGCGTCTGACCAGTAATGTGTTTGCCCGCATTCGAAGCGAACAACAAGGCGGCACCCTTGAGATCTTCATCATCACCCAAACGACGTAACGGCGCACGTTCTGCCATTTCTTCCGCGCCCAGTTTTTCGAGCAAGCCACGCGTCATTTTCGAGGGGAAGAAACCGGGGGCAATCGCATTGACCGTAATGCCATACTGACCCCACTCGCCCGCCAAAGTACGCGTGAAGTTGATAACAGCGGCCTTAGAGGTGTTGTAGGCGATGGTTTGCATACCCGAAGCGCCATTGCCTCCCAGACCCGCGATGGAAGCCACGCTAATAATGCGGCCCGAGCGGCGCGGAATCATCGACTGCTTGCCGATCGCTTGTGAGAGCAGAAAAATACTGCGCACGTTCAGGTTCATCACCTTGTCCCAGGCCTCGAGCGGATGATCCTCAGCGGGTGATCCCCAGGTGGCGCCGGCATTGTTGACCAAAATATCGACATGACCGAGATGGCCAAGCGCCGATGTGACAAAGGCTGGTATCGCCTCGGCCTTACCCAGATCGGCAGCGATCGCCGTTGCGGCAATACCCATTTGCTTCAGATGCGCGACAGCCTCGTCGAGCTCATCCTGTTTACGCGATGTGATCACCAGCGACGCGCCCTGTTCTCCGAGCGCCTCGGCAATTTGCAGACCAAGTCCACGTGAACCGCCTGTAATGACCGCCGTCTTGCCCTTCAAATCAAACAATTGCTGAATGCTGTGCATCTGATGTCTCCTTAGTTCACTTCGTAGTCCATGCACTGCCGGGCTTCGCGTACTGCGCCGACAAAGGGCTTGAGCGCAACATGCCGGGGATGGTTTTGATAAGCATCCAGCGCAGCCATCGATTCAAATTCTGAATAGAGCAGCACGTCATAGGTTGCCTCCATGCCTTCTTGCGCCAGTGCGACTTCAAATGCGCCCATGCCGGGCACGATGTTGGCGCAAGCCTCCAGTAGCGATTTCATTTTGGCGGCATTAGTTGCTTTATCAGCGCCTTCTGCATGCGCTTTCAATTGCCACATCACGATGTGTTTGATCATAAAAATTCCATGATTAAAACCAGTTGTCCTGCATGTGCAAGGTTGTGACATCCATTGCAGCGAGCAAATCGAGTTGAGCATCAACGCGTGGCAGCTCCCAACGGAAAAACCACTGACAGGCCTGCAACTTGCCCGCATAAAAATCAGCATCCGGCTGAACCGCCCGACGTGCCGCGATCGCTTGCTCCATCCAGATCCAAGCCATCACCAGATGACCGAACGCTTCCAGATACACACTTGCGTTGGCAAGGGTCAGATCCGGATCGCCTGCCTGATGCAGCAATGCCGTTACCTGCTCCAGCCTGTCCCAGCGCGAGGCGAGCGCCATCACCAGCGCGGGATCATCACAGCGTGCGAGCGTGTCGCGAATTTTTGTGCTCAGCAAACCAAGCGCCGCGCCTTGCTGCATCACGACTTTGCGTCCCAGAAGATCAAGCGCTTGAATACCGTGCGTGCCTTCGTGAATTGGATTCAGACGATTGTCGCGGTAGAGTTGCTCAACGTCGTACTCGCGCGTGTAGCCATACCCCCCATGCACCTGAATGGCGAGGTTATTCCCTTCAAGACACCATTGTGAAGGCCAGGATTTTGCAATGGGTGTGAGTATGTCCAGCAGCAGGGTGGCTTGTGCGCGCGCTGGTGCGTCGTCAGCGGTTTTTTCTTCATCGACCAGACGCGCGCAATAAAGAATGAGCGCAAGGCCGCCCTCGACGTAGGTTTTTTGCGCAAGCAGCATGCGTCTGACATCCGTATGCGCAATGATGGGTATTTGTGGCCTCGAAGGATCCTTATCGGTGGCGCGACGTCCCTGCGGTCGATTACGGGCGTAATCAAGTGATTTCAGATAGCCTGAATAGCCCAGCATCACGGCGCCCAGACCGACGCCGATGCGCGCCTCGTTCATCATGTTGAACATCGCGGCGAGTCCCTGATGCAGACTGCCCACCAGATATCCGATAGCACCCGCTTGTCCGCCCGGTTGGAATTTGCCTTCGCCGAAATTGAGCAGGCAATTGGCAGTACCGCGATAACCCATCTTGTGATTCAGTCCGGCCAAAGCGACATCATTGCGCTCACCCAGACTGCCGTCTTCATTCACCAGCCATTTGGGTACGATGAAGAGTGAAATACCTTTCACGCCGGGGATCAGTTTGCCATCGGGACCGGCGACTTTGGCAAGTACCAAATGAATGATGTTTTCCGAGAGCTCATGGTCACCGCCCGAGATCCACATCTTGTTACCGTGCAAACGGAAACTACCATCGGCGGTGGGTTCGGCGCGCGTCACGATATCGGACAAGCTTGATCCGGCCTGCGGTTCCGACAAACACATGGTGCCAAAAAAGCGACCCGCCAACATCGGACGAACGAAACGTTCTATTTGCTCAGGCGATCCACACTTGAGCAAAGTGTTTGCATTACCGATGGTGAGAAAGGGATACGCTGAGGTGCTGACATTCGCGCCCTTGAACCAGGCAAAGCCAGCCTTTTCGATCACACAAGGCAGCTGCATCCCGCCGTAGGATTCGTCTTGTCCAGCTGCCATCAGGCCGGCTTCACAAAACGCTTTAAGCGCTACGCCAACTTCGGGAATGATGGTGACGCGATTCCCATCGAAATGGGGTTCGTTTTGATCTGCTTTTTTGTTATGGGTGGCAAACTGCTCTGTCGCGATCTGTTCGCACAAATCGAGCACCGCATCAAAGGTTTCTCGATTGTGATCAGCAAATCGCGGGCGTCGAGTGAGCGAACTGACATCCAGCCATTCGTACAAAAGAAAGTCCAGGTCGCGCCTGGACAAAATTTGCGAGCTCATGGCTGGTGTTGAAAGAGCGGGTCAGGCGACCTCAAACGACCTCGAACAAGCCGGCTGCGCCCTGACCACCGCCGATACACATCGTGACAACCACGTATTTGGCGCCGCGCCGCTTGCCTTCGATGAGCGCATGACCGGTCAACCGTGCACCGGAGACGCCATAGGGGTGGCCAACCGCAATGGCGCCACCATTAACATTGAGCCTGTCCATAGGAATGCCCAGCGTATCAGCGCAGTAGAGCACCTGCACAGCAAAAGCTTCATTGAGTTCCCACAGACCGATGTCTTCGATCTTGAGCCCGGTTTTTTTCAGCAGCTTGGGTATCGCGAAAACAGGACCAATACCCATTTCATCCGGCTCGCATCCGGCCACAGCAAAGCCCCGGAAAATTCCCAGCGGTGTTTTACCTGCTGCGGCAGCAGCTTTGTCGCTCATCACGATGGCAACCGATGCGCCATCCGAAAACTGACTCGCATTACCCGCAGCGATCACACCACCGGGAATCGCGGTACGAATCTGTGACACGCCTTCGTAGGTCGTGTCAGCACGAATGCCCTCATCGGCGGTTGCAGTGACTTCGCGTGTGACAATTTGTCCTGTCTCTTTGTCAGCCACTGCCATGATGGTCTTGACCGCAATGATCTCGTCATCAAACTTGCCGGCGGCGCGCGCAGCGGCGGCGCGTTGCTGGCTCTGTACACCGTATTGATCCTGACGTTCCCGGCTGATGTTGTAACGCTTGGCCACGGTTTCTGCCGTCTGCAGCATGGGCCAGTAGATTTCTGGCTTGTGCTCGGCAAGCCAGCTGTCGGACACCATGTGCGTGTTCATTTCATTCTGCACACAAGAGATCGACTCAACGCCGCCCGCAGCATAGATATCACCCTCACCCGCGATCACGCGCTGAGCTGCTGTTGCAATGGTCTGCAGACCAGAAGAACAGAAGCGATTGATGGTCATGCCAGGGGTGGTTATCGGGCAGCCGCCGCGCAGCGCGATCTGACGCGCGATATTGAAGCCGGTCGCGCCCTCGGGGTTCGCGCATCCAATAATCACGTCCTCAACCTGCGCCGAATCAATGCCAGCGCGCGCAATAGCAGCCTCAAGCGCTGCGCCACCCAGCGTTGCGCCATGCGTCATGTTGAAAGCGCCTTTCCATGATTTTGTCAGGGGCGTGCGGGCAGTCGATACGATGACGGCGTCGGTCATGAGAGTCTCCAGGGTGTATTTGATGAATTAGGACGGCGAAGGCGAGCGAATGAGAATAGCATAACTCTCCGCACGACCGTTCTTTTATCGGGTAATGGCCGTAAGTTTTTGTAAGTTTAAAGCAAGGCAGCCGTAAGTTTGAGTGCCTACACTCGGGCAGCCTGAAGCGCCTTGCATGCGCCATCAGCGATATCAAAATACTAAGGAGACATCAATGGCCACTGCTCAGGCGCCATCCACTAGCATCACTGCTGAAGAACGCAAGGTTATCTTTGCCTCTTCGCTTGGTACCGTATTTGAATGGTATGACTTTTACTTGTACGCAGCACTCCTCACGATTATCACCAAGCAGTTCTTCGCGGGCACTGACCCGAACACGGCTTTCATTTTTTCATTACTGGGATTTGCGGCAGGTTTCTTGGTTCGCCCTTTTGGAGCGATTGTTTTTGGCCGACTCGGAGACATGATTGGCAGAAAATACACTTTTCTGGTGACGATTTTGCTGATGGGTGTATCAACCTTCGTGGTTGGCCTTTTGCCCAATTATCAAAGCATCGGTATTGCGGCGCCTATCATCCTGATCTCACTACGAATTTTGCAGGGACTCGCACTGGGGGGTGAGTACGGTGGTGCAGCGACTTACGTGGCCGAGCATGCACCAGACGGCAAGCGTGGAGCATTCACAGCATGGATTCAGACGACGGCGACGCTTGGCTTGTTCCTGTCGTTGATCGTTATCTTGGCTGTACGAACTGCAATTGGCGAAGAGGCATTCGCCGACTGGGGCTGGCGGATTCCTTTTTTAGTGTCAGTTTTTCTGCTTGGTGTTTCGGTTTGGATTCGTATGTCAATGAACGAGTCGCCGGCGTTCCAACGGATGAAAGACGAAGGCAAAGTGTCCAAGGCCCCGCTGACGGAGGCTTTCGGCCAGTGGAAAAACCTCAAATTAGTGATTCTTGCACTATTTGGTTTAACGGCAGGCCAGGCAGTGGTCTGGTACACAGGCCAGTTTTATGCATTGATTTTTCTGGAAAAAATCCTCAAAGTCGATGGACCTACTGCGAACATACTGATCGCGGCTGCTCTGTTGATTGGAACTCCCTTCTTCATCGTATTCGGCGTCTTGTCCGACAAAATAGGTCGCAAGAATATCATCATGGCTGGTTGCGTTATTGCTGCGTTGACCTATTTCCCTATATTTAAGGGACTCACGCATTACGCCAATCCAGCGCTTGAAACGGCCCAGATCAGCGCACCCGTGGTCGTTACTGCTGATCCGAAGGAATGTCAGTTCCAGTTCAATCCGACCGGAACGAAGAAATTCACCTCATCCTGCGATATCGCTAAGGCCAAGTTGGCTGCAGCTTCGGTGAACTATAAAAATGAAGTCGCCGAACCAGGCACTGTCGCCACGATTAAAGTCGGGGATAAGGTTTTGGAGTCCTACAGCGCAGCGGGCTTGTCCAAGGAAGATGCCACGGCCAAGGACAAAGAGTTCTCTGATGCATTGAAAGAGATGATCAAGGAGGCTGGTTATCCTGCCAAAGCAGATCCGGCACAGATTAACAAGCCAATGGTGCTGCTGTTGCTTGTGATACTGGTGCTCTATGTGACGATGGTCTACGGCCCAATCGCTGCCATGCTGGTAGAAATGTTCCCAACCCGCATTCGCTATACTTCGATGTCCTTGCCCTACCACATTGGCAATGGCTGGTTCGGGGGCTTGCTTCCGGCGACCACGTTTGCCCTAATTGCCTACAAAGGCGACATCTACTACGGTTTGTGGTACCCAATCATCATCGCGTTGACCACGGCTGTGATCGGCATACTGTTCGTTGCCGA
>JAIXYM010000070.1 GCA_027490255.1 Oxalobacteraceae bacterium
CATAGCCGTCGTGCGCCTCCAAAACCAGTCATAGATCTCTTGCTTCATTCGTTCTTCAATCAATCAAAAAACAGCAGCGAAGAAAGCGAAGCTTTCTGCAGCGGCAAGCGAACGCTAGTTCGCTCAGGCAATCAAAAGCGGACGATGTGTCAATAAGCCTGATCGGAAAAATAGCCGTTTTGAAAACAATCTAGGCAAGTTACTTTTCTGTGCTATACATGAGCTTTCGTGAGTTAGTTACCATCAGTCAGTTGTTTACATTGATACTAAAGGTCTTTCATGACTGATATGGAAAATCCCAACGGCGATCTTTATGTGGGCGAGGGCGTGATTGCCATTTGCATAGCTCTGGTACCTGGACGAGCTGTGTTGAATGGTCAGTTCGATGGTGCCATTGACGCAAAACAAATTGAAGTGCAGGCAAAGGGTGTCGTTTCAGGCACCACGCAAGCCGCAACCATTGCCGTGGCAGGCAAGATCAATGACACCATTCAAGCCACTGACACACTCAGCATTGGCAGCACTGGCATGGTCTCGGGCACTATCAGCTACGGCAAGCTGGAAGTGGACAAGGGCGGGGAATTGCTGGGCACTATGAAGCAAATGTAACCTTGCTGAACGAGGGAGTTTCGGGATGACCACTGCTGAACTCAAGTTTGTATTTCTAAAAACCCCGCAGCTGAGACACAAATTTCTGTCTTATGACAAGCATAATATTTTTCCGATCATACGTCATGAAGTTTACTACGCCAAACTTGTAGGAGAAAGTTATGAAATTTTTGGGAGATCGTATTCAGGTGCAGTTGCTGTTGATGACTTCAATCAGGCAATACAAGAAGGCTATGTATCGTTGGTAATTGACGCTTAAATTACAAAATACAATAATAAAATTGCAGCTCATTCAGATCAGCAGTTGTACTGAAAAAATGAAAATTTATGCACGTAGCTGATCAAACAAAAAAGAATACATTGAGTGCAATATTATTGTACGAGCTGTCCCGTCTCGAGCTATTGCCAACGTCGACGAAGGTTCAGATCGCATCGGAGCTAACGGTAGCCATTCAGACGCTACGAATGTCACAGGCGCATGCTGATCATGCTTTTTATCAAAATCAAGCGGCGCATTACTCCGTTATAAAAAGAGCTGAGCTTGAGAATAAAAACCAATCAGAAAGTCAAATTCGTTTTTCTGTTGCATCAATAATGTATTGTGTATGCTTGGGATATGAAGTCGATGGCTTGCAAAATGAATTGATTGCATCTGCTTTAAATTGGGTGCGGGATAGTATAAAAAAAGCGCAGACTTGAATGGATGCTGAATTTCGATTCTTTTCCGTCAAGGGCGTGTGGTCTTTAGGTACACGTCGTCTAACATGTAATGATTTTAGATGCTGACAGGTACTGGACAATATGAGCCTATCAAGGGCAGTTAGCGAGGCAATTTGTATGTAAGATTTGGTGAGGCTGTGTATTTTTAGTCATCAAGGAATAAGGGGAGGAGATAAAACTACTAAATTTACCCTTAACAGCAGCAGCAATAACAAAATAAAAATGCTGCTTTTGCGGCGATCCGTAAGCGCCACTGGATTATGCAGTGGCATTTTTTTTGAACGAGAAAATCTTCAGTGATTCACACAAAACCCAACGCTTGCAAGAGAAGCAGCTGATTGCGAATATCGCAATCACTGAACTTATCCACAAAACCCAAGTGCATCTGCAAGCAGTTGCAACAGCTGCTACGAAGCCCTACAGCGCACGTATTCAGCCCTGCGTATATCTGACTAGCTGAGCACCGCTAAAACAGCGCACAAAGCTGCTACGCAAGCCTGTGCGACTTATCCACAGCTGCTGTGCATAACGGCACGCTCTTGCAACCAAATCCAGCACAAATGCTTGCTGCTATCGCTGTGCCCACAAATTAATCACGAACACCTGCGATTTTCGCAACTGAATTCCTGCTGAATTCGCAACGATCAGCTAAATAGCAATATCAAAGCTTACGTAGATAAGATTTGATTCGAGCTCGATTACGAGCTAAGTCATTGAATTCAGGAAGGAAAATATCTTGACGCAAAACACCCAAAAACAGGTCGCCCAACGAAAGCAAAGAAATTACATTAAACGCATAGCTAACTTTTGGTTTGGAAGGAAGCACATGCCCAAGCAAGCAAAAACTATCACTCAGCGGGACTTGAGACGATTATTAGATTTCGTCGCTGCCAACAAACACGGTGTACGCAACAGAACCATGCTGCTCGCCACGCACCTGGCAGGCATGCGTGTGGGCGAAGTAGCCAGCTTGCGTTATGGCGATGTGGTCAACGACACGGGCGAAGTGCGGGATCAAATCAACTTGGTACCCGAGCAGACAAAGGGCAGGCATGCACGAGCCGTATTCGTGAACGCCAAGTTAAGGCGTGAGCTGGAAGCGTATCTCGTCAGCCATCCCATGCAGAGCAGCACCGATCGCTTGTTTTATACGCAGAAAAAAGGGCGGGCGGGATTCACCCCAAACACCTTAGCTCAGTACTTTCATTATCTGTATAAGCGGGCTGGCATCGTTGGCGGCAGTTCGCACAGCGGACGTCGTACATTCATCACCAACTTGGCTAGTAAGGGCGTGGGAGTACGGGTATTGATGAGCTTGGCAGGACACAGGCATATCGGCACCACCCAAGCCTACATCGACGTCAACGACGACATGAAGCGCAGGGCGGTAGAGATGGTTTGACGGTTCGGCTCCAGCTACTGCGTCAATACAATCTTTAAGTTGCTCGGCGCAGGATCAGGCAAAGGCTTGTTCGCTCGGCACTATTACTTCAGCCGCTGCTTTAAGGAGAGATTTGTGCAGATTCAAAAGAAAACGCTTGTTTGATTATTATCAAGATATAAAAATCAACTAGTGGCAATATTCAGTTGCGACATCCCTGAAGCGATATGCAGCCGACGATGGTAGGCAGCAAACAATTCGGTGGGTATAAGTCCTAGTCAGTATATGTGATGCCGACCCATATAAAGCATCATCGAATGCCTAGGTACCGTCGTATAGCCCCAGTTCCCACGAATTCGGGGCTATTTTTTTGCTCGAAAAATTATTGAAATCTAGTTGAGTGAAGTTCACTTACTTTTACCTCTGCTTGGCATCACTTTGCATTGGCGAGATACTAATTCTGTGGTTTGTTATTTAATTGCTCGTAATTCAGCTAATCTCTTGTGATCACTCAAGGAGTCTGTAATGAGAAGAAACTATCTTGACATTGCAAATGACGAGGTGCTTGATTGGGTCAAATGGAGACTCAGAATTTTTTCCGACAAAGAGCTGGCAGATGTATTGGAGACGTCGGCATCAACGATTTCAAAAATTAGAGGGCAGCAAATACCACTTGGGGCAACAATACTGATTAGAATTTTGGATCTAACTGGGTCTAGCTTGAGAGAACTGCCAACTCTGATCAAATTCACAAAATCTTTGGATAGCTAACTTGAAAAAATACTTTGCTTATGAAAAAAAATGGGAAAAAATTATGAAAAAATTCCAGAGCTTGATTCAAATGATGAGAGATAAGCTATTCGTGAACAAGTCATCATCAACATAAAACTGTGACAAATATTTTATTTTTCTTTTTTTGACTAACCCATTCCTGCTTTGTACGGTAGCCGATTGAGATTTATAGCTAAGGTAAGACTGATTTTTTGCACTAGATTGAAAATGGCATCATTAGCGTGATGACTTGAGTGAAAATTACCTATAACTAAACGGGGAATTAAAATGAAATATCTAGACAGGCTTTCTGGAAACATGTTTTCTAATCTTATGCATGGCAACTCCATGGCTTATTACATTAAGCCCTTGCACGGTGAGTCATTAAGTTCAGATTTTTCTGTTGATGTGAAAGAGAAAAATGGTACCTATCTGGTTCACGCTGAATTGCCTGGTGTTAAGAAAGAAGATGTGGATGTAAGCATTAATGGTGATTGCTTTACTATTTCTGCAGAGATCGATCAAATGGATCAAGAATCAGAAGATGAAAAAATCATTCAGAGTGAGAGGTATTGTGGATCAGTCTCTCGAACTATCCGACTTCCCATGACTATAGATAGAACATCCTCGAGCGCCCATTTTGAAAATGGTATTTTGGAGCTGGTGCTGAGTAAAGAAAAAAAGAAAGCAGGAAAAAATCTAGAAATAAAATAACATTTTAGATTACGGGATTGGGCTGATGAGCTTGGCAGGACACAGGCATATCGGCACCACCCAAGCCTACATCGACGTCAACGACGACATGAAGCGGCGGGCGGTGGAGATGGTTTAAAACTTGCTTTTTATTGCAAAAACTCGGTGGTGAGCTTTATTACCGCCAATTGTTCGGATTATTACATTTGGCACTGCTTATTCTTTGGTTAATAAGTGTAGCTTCGTATGCATTTCCAGCACACGATCCAATTTGCGTGCCCCATTTGGTTCCATCAACAGGCTGCTTCAATTTATTCGGAATTTTTTTTTCATATTGCCGCAAGCAGGCGTTTGTGGCTTCTGCGCCGACAGTTCGGCATCTAGATTCGACCACGTCAAAGCATTGTCGAAAATACTGATCTGGTGAGCAAAAATGTTCGGGTAGGGCAGTTTGCATCTGGGCAATCCACATATCTTTAGGGACCTCCTGCGCGTGAATACTGGAATAAAGCATAAGAGTGATAACGTAAAATATAAGTTTTTTCATTCCTAGTATCCTAGTTTTTATGCCGACAATCTTGCACGGTTTATGATTGTTTCAAAGCGGTTAATTGTTTCAATGCTTGTTGATTCATAGCATGGGTTTTTTCAGCCCAAAATAATACATTTAATTAATCCGCCATAAAGCAGAATCATTATTCAATAGCCTACCACCATCGTGTACGACCCTACTTTTCAATAAACCGTACATCTATCTCTAATAATAAGAGATAGCGGCAAGTTGCCAAAACGGCAAACCAAACAAAACCCGCCAGCCCAATTTTATCGGCGTTGAACAAAAAGTTGCACAAAGAAAATCGACCGCGCGAAACCCGCACTAGCACTAGCTTTACAGTGGGTAGGTTGTTCTTAAAATCCGCCGCTTACCCGAGAGGGGGCGTACCGGTTCGATTCCGGTCTCGGGCACCACAAATTCTTCTTTCCCGTTAACCACTTACAAGCGATAAATTTGTTTGGGGTGGTTTTCCTTTTAAGCTACCGTTGAGCAGTCGTTGATCATTTAACTATTTCACGGTATCGGAAAGATTCCACCTCAGACGCCGTTTAGCATGAGGGAGGATTACCCGCGGACTGGCGTATGAGATTGCGAGTAGTCGATTATGTTAAAAAATATGATTCATAATCGAAGGCAGATGTAAACTTCATTATAAAAATTACAGGTTGTCTCGATGCGATACCGTCTGTAATCCTAACTACATTAGCTGAATTTAGGAGAAATTTATGAAAAAGCTAACAATAGCATGCGCGCTGGTAGCCGCCAGCTATTCAACTGCCTCATTCGCTGACACCAAGAATTTTGAGGGGCTGTCCGCTGCTTTTAACCTCGGATTTGTTTCTGCTGCGGTAAAAAATGGTATTGGTGCTCCCTATTCTCATGACGGAATTGGTGGAAAGCAAAGCTTTGTCGCCGGTATTGATTTGTCGTATGGCGCGAAAATGAGTGATACAAGCGTAATCACGGTCGGAGTAGAGGCTGATTTAACCCAACCAGAAATATACACCACAATGCAAGCCGGTACAGAAACCATATTCAAGCAAAAAAATGGATTTGGTGTTTTCATTGCTCCAGGAACTGTAATAAATAATGACACATTGCTTTATGGAAAAGTGAGTTACAACAGTATGAAACTCGATATAAACGTCGATGGGGAGCGTGTGTCATCCACCAATTACACAGGTTTTGGGTACGGAGTTGGTATCAAAACAATGATTTCACCCACTGTTTTTGTAAAGGTTGAAGTGAATAGAGTTTCATTTGGCGCTGAGATAATTGACGATGCAATAAATAAGCCTAGTGGGACGACGGGCGTGTTGGGAATTGGAAGATCGTTTTGATCTCGCATTAGACAAATAGCCGAAAGTAATTGCAGGTAGGGTGGTGATTTAGTACCAAACCCACGCAAAAAACCTGCTTTTTAATAAACCGTGCCGCTATCTCTTAAATTAAGAGATAGTTCGAAGTTGCAATAAAAGCAAATCAAACAAAACCCGCCAGCCCAATTTTGTCAGCGTTGCACAAAACTTAGCACAAAGAATTTTGCCCGAGCAAAACCCGCACTAGCACTAGCTCTACAGCGGGCGGGTTGTTCTTAAAATCCGCCGCTTACCCGAGAGGGGGCGTACCGGTTCGATTCCGGTCTCGGGCACCAGTATCCAAACGAAACGCCGCTTCACCACTCGCCAAGTTTGGGCGGCGTTTGTTCTTGGTCCGACCTGGAGATTCGCGGATCATCACGCGTAATATGCGGCAATTCCTCAGCCACTTCGCTTAAATATAAGTTCGCATCAGCTTGGCATCGGCTCCATAGCTAGCCAGCTTAGGTATAAGCTCATCGGACGGTTCTGCTACTGTCTCAAACCCGAACTGCTCCCAGAAACTTTGAGAGTTTTGAATCGCCACTAGGCAGGCGCGCGATAATCCGCTGCGTTTCGCTGCCTCGATAGAAGCACGCACCAAGGACTGGGCGACACCTTTCCCTCGTCCGGCCTTATCAACCGCAAGGTCATGGATGTAGAGCGTGTCCGCACCTGCCGCTAACTCAAAAGTTGGGGAGTTAAGCACAGGAAGGTTTGGGTAAATAATGGGTACCGCGATCAGATACCCGACCGCGCCTTCGCTGGATCCGGCGATCAGGCAAGTGCTGGGCGAGGCTACAATCTTTGCCTGCAGTGAATCGAATGATTCAGGTTCGATCTCGGTATAGCAGTAATCCTGAATTCGCAGGACATCAGCCATATCTGCAGTTTTCAAAAATTTAAGCTGGATCATTAGGGTAATCCCCCCATTTTTAACAGCCGTCTGAAGTAGCGTTAAGCGGCAATGGCCAGCCGCTGATTCGGGGTAATGCCTCCCAAGGCCATATTTGGGCGTTCGCGATTGTAGTGCCACATCCAGCGCGTTGCCTGATCCTGCACTTCGTCGATCGAATCGAACAGTTTCTGCGCTAACCAGTCATAGCGAACGGTTCGGTTAAAGCGCTCAATGTAGGCGTTCTGCTGCGGTTGCCCCGACTCGATGTATTCGACTTTGATGCCACGCTTGCCAGCCCATGTTTGCATCGCCCCACTGATATTTTCTGGTCCGTTATTGCATCGAATCAGGGGCTGGTATCGGTAGCAAGTTTCGCTCACCTGGAAGGCCTGACATGCCATCTTGATGGAGACGCCTTTCTCTTGAACGGCTCGTCTGGCCATCTCGCAGCGACGAGATGGCCTCACCACTTTTTTGCAAGTGCCTCCTGAACGATCTCAGCCTTCAATCGTTCATCGACGATCATCTTGCGCAGCCGTCGGTTCTCTTCCTCCAGCTCCTTCATGCGCGCCATCATCGACACGTCCACTCCGCCGTATTGGGCGCGCCAGCGGTAAAACAAAGCACTGCTGATACCCAGCTCTCGGTACAAGTCCGGCACTTTGATGCCAGCCTCAGCTCGCCTCAGGGCTTCCATGATCTGGCTATCTGTAAATCTCGACATCTTCATGTAGAACTCCTCCAGTGAGAAAATTCTACTTCAGACCTCCGCTAACCTGAGGGAGGATTACCTAACCAGCTTGGGTATAAGCTCATCAGCCGGTTCCGCTACCGTCTCAAACCCGAACTGCACCCTGGTGATGATTTCTATTTTTGAATGGCTTCCTGAAGACATAGGCATATCCATAGTCGTATTCCTATCCGTTAGTTTAAGGAATACCGATGGATCAGTCTTCTAGGGGGCTATTTCGTCAACAGACTAAACAATCCAGAAATCGCCATTCGGCAGGTCAGTGACCCCTTTGAGCGTCGCGAACCATACCGCGAGCGATCGCTGGCCGCTGCCGTCCGCGTCGTAACAGAGCTTGGACGATTAAAGATATATTTGTCACCTACATAATCAAAAAATCGCTCGCACTAAGTGAGCTTACCCCCGTCAACACCGCAAACGCGACTGCCGCACCGCTGCCATTTCCATCAGCGTCATAGAAGAGAGTCTTGTTTGATGCTCTATAGATCAGATAATCATCACTGTCCAAGGCTCTGCCTGCGGCACTGAAGTGGTCTGCAACATCTTCGCCCACCGAAAACCGTGAAAATACGTTGCTGTTCAGTACGATCTTATCTAGCCCAGTAGCAAAGTCGGTAACGGTATCGACATTGGTGCTTCGGTTTAACGCCGCATCGAATACGAACTGGTCTTCTCCGGTACCACCAGTCAACTTGTCTCGACCTTCCCCGCCGCTCAGATAGTCTTCACCCGCACCGCCCAACAGGGTGTCATTACCCGCCATGCCGAAGAATCGCTCGATAGCAATATCAGAATTTGTATTTACCGTCGCTAAAAATTTAGCCGTATTGAAATTCTGTAAATACCATTGAAGTTCCGCGTTCAGATCAGTAAATTCTGGCATGAGCGACCAGTCGGGAGAGCTTTGGATGACATTACTAAGGGCGTTGCCGAAAATCTCAAAATAGGGTGCAGCTACATCCATTTGGATCATAACGTTGCAATAATTTTCAACGTTATCAGGCAAAACATATTCCGTATAGCTACCAAATATGATGTCTATACCTTCGTTTTTTAGTTCTACTATATTCTGCTCATTGATCTTATCGCCCGCAATGTATATATCGTTACCCTTTCCTCCGTACAATACGTCTGGCGAAATTAGGCGCTCTGCTGGAATTCTCGCGTCAATGTATTCTCCATATGAAGCATCATTTCCGTAGTTTTCACCAAAGCCGTAGAGAAGATCTGAGCCACCGCCTCCATAGAGCGTATCTGATCCGAAACCACCAAAGATACCGTCGGCTCCCGATCCACCTTTAATTACGTTGTCGAGATCGCTGCCAAATAAGAAGGTGGTACCTCGACCGGTGTAAGTAAGGTTTTCAACATGGTCGTAGTCGATCAAATCGATCTGCCTGAGTGTGGTTCTGATGAGATCGGTACCGTCACCCGAAGACTCGATGATCACGTCGCCAGCGTTATCGATCGTGTAGGTATCATCCCCAGCGCCACCGACCAAGGTATCTTCGCCTGCGCCACCATCTAGGCTATCGTTACCTAAACC
>JAIXYM010000018.1 GCA_027490255.1 Oxalobacteraceae bacterium
GCGCCAACGGTACGGCCGCCTTCGCGAATCGCAAAACGCAGACCTTCTTCCATCGCAATCGGGTTGATCAGCTTGACCGTGATCGACACGTTGTCACCCGGCATGACCATCTCCTTGCCTTCCGGCAACTCGATCGCTCCCGTTACATCCGTCGTACGGAAGTAAAACTGGGGACGGTAGTTGTTGAAGAACGGCGTATGACGGCCACCCTCATCCTTGGACAACACATAAATCTCGCCCGTGAAGTGCTTGTGCGGCTTGATCGAACCTGGCTTGGCCAAGACCTGACCACGCTCAACGTCTTCACGCTTGGTACCACGCAAGAGCACGCCAACGTTGTCACCCGCCTGACCCTGATCGAGCAGCTTGCGGAACATCTCAACGCCCGTACAGGTCGTCTTTTGCGTATCGCGAATACCAACAATCTCAATCTCTTCACCAACCTTGACGATGCCGCGCTCAACACGACCTGTGACCACCGTACCGCGACCCGAGATCGAGAACACGTCTTCTACCGGCATCAGGAACGCACCATCAATGGCACGCTCAGGTGTCGGAATGTAGGTGTCCAGCGCTTCAGCGAGTTTCATGATCGCCATTTCGCCCAACTCACCTGCATCGCCTTCGAGCGCCAGCTTGGCTGAACCTTTGATGATTGGCAGATCGTCGCCTGGGAATTCATATTTGGAGAGCAGCTCACGAACTTCCATCTCAACCAGCTCGAGCAGCTCAGCATCATCCACCATGTCGCACTTGTTCAGGAACACGATGATGTAAGGCACACCGACCTGACGCGCCAAGAGGATGTGTTCACGGGTCTGAGGCATCGGGCCGTCAGCAGCCGAGCACACCAGAATCGCGCCGTCCATCTGCGCTGCACCCGTAATCATGTTCTTCACATAGTCAGCGTGGCCTGGGCAGTCAACGTGGGCATAGTGACGGTTGGCCGTCTCGTATTCCACGTGCGCGGTGTTAATCGTGATGCCACGTGCTTTCTCTTCCGGGGCCGCATCGATCTGGTCGTAGGCCTTGGCCTCACCACCAAATTTCTTCGACAGCACCGTCGCAATCGCCGCCGTCAGCGTCGTCTTGCCATGGTCAACGTGACCAATCGTGCCCACATTCACGTGCGGTTTGGTCCGCTCAAACTTGCCTTTTGCCATGATTATTCTTCCTTCAAAAAGAACGATTTACTGGATTCGACCCAAAGCGACATCCCGATCAGGATGCCGCCTATGATTTATTACTTGGCCTTGGCGCTGATGATCGTGTCGGTCACGTTCTTCGGCGCTTCAGCGTAGTGCTTGAATTCCATTGAGTAGGTCGCTCGACCTTGCGTGGCTGAACGCAGCGAGGTCGAATAACCAAACATTTCAGACAACGGCACTTCAGCGCGAATGATCTTGCCGCCGCCGCCTGGAATTTCATCCATGCCCTGCACCATACCGCGGCGTGACGACAGATCGCCCATCACCGTGCCGGCATAGTCTTCGGGTGTTTCAACTTCCACGGCCATCATCGGTTCGAGCAGCACGGGGCTGGCTTTACGGCAGCCATCCTTGAATGCCATCGACGCAGCCATGCGGAACGCGTTTTCGTTCGAATCGACGTCGTGGTACGAACCAAAGAACAGCGTTACCTTGACATCGACCACCGGGTATCCGGCGAGAACGCCTGCCGGGAGTGTTTCAAGCACACCCTTCTCTACCGCGGGAATGTATTCGCGAGGAACAACACCACCCTTGATCGCGTCAACAAACTCGAAACCCTTACCCGGCTCCTGAGGCTCAAGCTTCAGAACGACGTGACCATACTGACCACGACCACCCGATTGCTTGACGAACTTGCCTTCGATTTCTTCACAAACTTTGCGAATGGTTTCGCGATAAGCCACCTGGGGCTTGCCGACAGTCGCCTCAACACTGAATTCGCGACGCATACGATCGACAATAATCTCGAGGTGCAACTCGCCCATGCCGGAAATAATGGTCTGGCCCGACTCCTCATCAGTCTTGACGCGGAAAGAAGGATCTTCCTGCGCAAGACGGTTGAGCGCGAGACCCATTTTTTCCTGGTCAGCCTTTGTTTTTGGCTCAACAGCCTGAGAAATCACTGGCTCGGGGAAAATCATGCGCTCAAGCGTAATCACAGCACTCGGATCACAGAGTGTGTCACCGGTCGTAGCTTCTTTGAGGCCAACGGCTGCAGCGATGTCACCCGCGTGCACTTCCTTGATCTCCTCACGCTGGTTCGCATGCATCTGAAGGATACGGCCGATACGCTCTTTCTTGCCCTTGATCGCGTTGTAGATGGTGTCGCCGGAATTGACGACACCGGAGTACACGCGGAAGAAAATCAGCTGACCGACGAACGGATCAGTCATGATCTTGAACGCAAGCGCTGAGAATTTTTCCTTGTCCTCCGCCTTACGCGTAACAGGCTGATCATCCTCGTCCATGCCAGTCACAGGCGGAATGTCCGTCGGCGCAGGCAGGTACTCGATGACCGCGTCAAGCATGGCCTGAACACCCTTGTTCTTAAACGCGGTGCCGCACATCATCGGTACGATTTCACCAGCGATCGTGCGCTGACGAATAGCTGTCTTGATTTCGTCTTCGGAGAGGTCACCCTCTTCGAGATATTTGTTCATCAACTCTTCGGTCGCCTCAGCAGCAGCCTCGACCATTTTTTCGCGCCACTCGTTTGCGATGTCGACGAGGTTGGCAGGAATATCGCGATAGTCGAATTTCATGCCCTGCGACGCCTCATCCCAGATGATGGCTTTCATCTTGACGAGGTCAACCACACCTTCAAACTGGTCTTCAGCACCAATGGGCACCTGAATAGGAATCGGGTTTGCCTTCAGACGGGTACGCATCTGCTCGTACACCTTGAAAAAGTTCGCGCCAGTGCGGTCCATCTTGTTAACGAAAGCCAGACGCGGCACCTTGTACTTGTTGGCCTGACGCCAAACGGTTTCCGACTGAGGCTGCACACCACCCACCGCGCAATACACCATGCAAGCGCCATCCAGCACGCGCATGGAACGCTCAACCTCAATGGTGAAGTCGACGTGACCTGGGGTGTCAATGATGTTGATGTGATGCTCAGGGAAATTATTCGCCATTCCCTTCCAGAAGCACGTCGTTGCAGCCGAGGTAATCGTGATGCCTCGCTCCTGCTCCTGCTCCATCCAGTCCATGGTCGCAGCACCATCATGAACTTCACCGATTTTATGATTAACGCCGGTGTAGTAAAGAATGCGCTCGGTCGTTGTGGTCTTGCCAGCGTCAATGTGAGCGGAAATACCGATATTGCGGTATCGCTCGATGGGAGTCTTGCGAGCCATAATAAATCCTAAGCTTTTTAAATGAACGAAACCGAGTGTCCCTGATGAATATAGAGCACCCGGCTTAGTGTTAGTTTTGGATGCAGACGCCTGTCCGCATCCCTACCATCAGAAGCGGAAGTGCGAGAACGCCTTGTTCGCTTCTGCCATGCGATGTACTTCGTCGCGCTTCTTCATTGCACCGCCACGACCCTCTGCCGCTTCGAGCAACTCACCTGCCAAACGCTGGGGCATGGATTTTTCGCTGCGCTTATTGGCCGCTTCGCGCAGCCAGCGCATGGAAAGCGCCATACGACGTACCGGACGAACTTCGACCGGCACTTGGTAGTTCGCACCACCGACGCGGCGAGATTTAACCTCGACCATGGGCTTACAGTTGCTGATGGCCGATGCAAACACTTCGAGCGGGTCTTTACCACTCTTGGTCTGGATGTGTTCGAACGCACCGTAGATGATGTTTTCGGCAACCGATTTTTTACCGGACAACATCAGGACATTCACGAATTTTGCGACATCAACATTACCGAATTTAGGGTCCGGCAGAATTTCGCGTTTGGGGACTTCACGACGACGTGGCATTGCTATTCCTTTCAGTCTTCAGTTGGCAGCGACTTTTGTCTGCTACCGCGGATGACTATCAAAATCACCCACTTACTCGGCCACTCGGGCCGATGCATTCCGCAGCATAGCCGCGGCAATTCTATTTACTTCGCTGCAGCCTTACCGCGCTTGGCGCCATACTTCGAACGCGCCTGTTTACGGTCTTTGACACCCTGTGTATCGAGTGAGCCGCGCACCATGTGGTAACGCACACCAGGCAAGTCCTTCACACGACCACCGCGCAGCAAAACGACACTGTGCTCCTGCAGGTTGTGCCCCTCACCACCAATGTATGAAATAACTTCAAAACCATTGGTCAGACGGACTTTGGCGACTTTACGAAGCGCAGAGTTTGGCTTCTTCGGCGTCGTGGTGTACACGCGGGTGCAGACACCACGCTTTTGTGGGCTGTTTTGCAGCGCCGGCGATTTGCTCTTCACACGCAGGGATGTGCGCGGTTTGCGAATCAATTGATTGATGGTTGGCATCGGTCTAAATCCAACAAAGTTAGGGTATTGCAAAACCCCCAAAAGGGGACGGATCATCGCAAACCGCCCAACTACGCGGCGCATTTGCAATGTCAGCAGGCAGGGAAAAGCGTGATCAGGACTGATTTAACACAGACCAAAGAGCGCTTAAGCCCGAGCGAGCTTAAATTCGAGAACTCGCGAGTATATATCCCGTACTACTCATCGTCAACTATACGGATGCATAGATAACGCAGTAAAAAATAGCCCCGGACTCGCCGGGGCTATTACATTTTCAGCAACGTTGATTAAGCTTCGTCGCTGACTTCGCCGGTGGATGCAGTTGCCTCGGCTTCCTGCAAAGCCCGGGCAGCTTCGGCTTGCAGCATCGCTGCACGCTCTTCGGCTTCCCAGCCTTCTTTTTCCTTGCGGGCACGGTGAAATGCGAGGCCCGTACCAGCCGGAATCAGACGACCAACGATCACGTTTTCCTTCAGACCACGCAGACCATCCCTCTTGCCCATGATTGCGGCCTCGGTAAGAACGCGGGTGGTTTCCTGGAACGACGCAGCAGAAATGAAGGAGTCCGTCGACAACGAAGCCTTGGTAATACCCAGAAGCACGTTGTCATAAGTCGCTTGACGTTTATCGGCTGCAATCATCCGATCATTTTCGTCCAAAAGCTCCGAACGTTCGACCTGCTCACCCGGGATGTAGCTGGTGTCGCCAGCATCAACGACCTGCACCCGACGCAGCATTTGACGAACGATGACCTCGATGTGCTTATCGTTGATCTTCACACCCTGCAAGCGGTACACGTCCTGAACTTCATCAACGATGTAACGGGCCAACGCCTCAATACCCAACAGACGCAGAATGTCCTGTGGATCAGCCGGACCATCAACAATCATCTCGCCCTTGTTGACAACCTGACCATCGTGCACGAGCACCTGCTTATCCTTCGTAATCAGGAACTCATGCTTCTCACCATCCATGTCGGTAATTTCGAGACGCTGCTTGCCTTTTGTCTCTTTACCGAAAGCGACCGTACCGGTAACTTCAGCCAGCATGCCCGCATCCTTCGGCGAACGCGCCTCAAACAGTTCGGCGACGCGCGGCAGACCACCCGTAATGTCACGAGTCTTCTGCGACTCTGTCGGAATACGCGCCAGCACTTCACCGACGGAGACTTGCTGACCGTCCTTCACGGTAATCAGCGCACCGACTTGGAACCCAATGGTCACCGAATGCTCGGTACCGGCAATCTTGACCTCTTCGCCTTTTTCGTTCATCAGCTTGACCTGAGGACGCAGCGTGCGACCCGCCGTACTGCGACGCTTGGCATCGATAACAACCAGCGTCGACAAGCCCGTGACTTCATCAATCTGCTTGGCAACCGTTGAGCCTTCTTCAACATTCTCGAACTTCACCGTACCCGCGTACTCGGTAATGATCGGACGCGTCAGCGGATCCCAGGTGGCCAATGCAGTGCCAGCTTTGATCGTTTGACCATCTTTCACGACCAGCGTCGCGCCGTAAGGGACCTTGTGACGCTCACGCTCACGACCATGGTCGTCGGTAATCAGCACTTCACCCGAACGCGAAATCACGATCTGATCATTCTTACCATTCGTGACGTAACGCATGGTCGCTGTGAAACGCACGATGCCATTGGATTTAGCTTCGACCGAGGACGCCACGGCAGCACGCGATGCCGCACCACCGATGTGGAACGTCCGCATGGTGAGCTGAGTGCCCGGCTCACCAATCGATTGCGCAGCAATCACACCCACAGCCTCACCGGAGTTGACCATGCTGCCGCGACCCAAATCACGGCC
>JAIXYM010000148.1 GCA_027490255.1 Oxalobacteraceae bacterium
ATGGGAGTACGTGTGTTCCATAACGTGATAAGGGTAGCCTTGGCCTCGCTCATGCTATTGGCTTATGTGTGCGCCAACCATGTGCGTGCCGACAGCCGCGGCTGCGAAGAAGGCATTATCCGCCTGCCTGATCGGAATGGAACCATTGAAATATGCTCGTCGATGGCAGCGCAGGTGCCCAAGCTGTCAAAACAATTAGCCGATGCCACTAAAACACTAGGTGACCAGAAAAAACAAATCGCAGAATTAACGCGGCTGGTAAAGAACTTGAATTCGGTGGGTAGGGATATTGATCCAGCCCGTCAGGAGCGCTTGCTCAGCAGCCTGTCGCAAGAATTGGAGAAATCGAGCCGTTCCGGCGAAGATCGGACGCGACGGACCCTGCAGGATCTGTCGGACAAGCTCGATGATATTCAGCAGCAGCTAAGGACCGCTCGGGCGTCACCGGCCGGTGCGGCGGACATCGCGATGGCAATGAAGGGGGACGTGGGGGATGCCATCGCCCGGCTGGAGCTGGCCAGCGCGAGCCGGATGGTAGACGGCATTCTGGACAAGCTGACGCAGATCGAGTCGAAGGTAGATTCCGTCAAAGACGACACGGCGGAGATGCGCCGTATGCTCAAACAGATCGCGTCCGAAATCGGTCAACTCGGCAAACAAGGCGGCCTAATCACGAATCCCAGTGGCTACTCTGCGCTGTATCACAATGCCCGAATACTCGCCCAGCGCGGCGAGATCGATCTAGCGATGGATGCCTATGCCAAAGTTTTTGAAACGGGCATACCATTTGCTGACCCAATCATTGATGTGACCCTGTTGCTGACACGGCAGTATGGACAGGAAGCGGCAACCGAGGCACTGGAGAAAAAATTCGGCAAAGTTCTGACCCCTGCTGCTAGGCTCTACGCCTTGCATCTGCTGTCCAACGAAGAGCTCGGCGATATCAAAACGCTTTATCTCAAAGATCCCAGAGCTGCTCAAGGATTCCCACCGCTTGCACTGAGTTATCTCAAGCGGATGCAGACAACGACGAATGAGTGGATCGCAAAATATAAACTCGACACCAATGCGCAGCACGATTACGTTCTTTACAGCTGGATGGACTGGAAATTACTGGCTAGCCTAGATCGCGTGATCAAAGATCAGATCAGTTCAGGTAGCTACCTGAGTTATTTTATTGATCCGATCCGTGGCGGTGCCGACATTGACAGTGCGCGCAAGCTGAAAAATGACTTCGCCGCTGAACGTATCTTCAAAATTAAACTTGATAACTTGGGCAGAAAAGAAAACGTCAATCGAAAAGTGAATCTCAAGAACAGTCCAGCGGTGCTGGACTACACTTACTTCGACCGGCAGCCGAGCCGTCCGGCCGATAGGGATTTTTATCGCCGACCGCTAGGAACCATTCATTTTTTCATCTGGGATTTCGGGCTCGATGCAAAGGAGCCTATCCTTGTCTGCACCAGGAAAGGCGGCGCAGAGAACTGCGTGAACCTGAATGTGCCAGATTTTATTTGCAAAGAACCAAGCCATGGAAGGCGCGAGGCTGAGAATTGTATGAAGGTTGAGGGTTTTCAGTCTTGGTATACAAGAGGTCTGATACCAAATGTCGATGCCAATTTTTCTCCAGACGCTTTATTGGGAGATCCATGTATTTCGCGCATCGAGTACACGCTCGACGAAAAACTCCGTCGGAAGGTGGTTATCGACGCCAAAGATATCGTGGGAGTTCATCAAGAAGCCTACAACCCCATACTGTCCGAGAAAATCCTGAGCTGTGGCTATGATTTGCAGCTTGATCCCTCCCCGCCTGAGAAAAAACCTGAGCTTTTGGAGCTCGAGAAGCTGAAAAAAGAGCCGCTGGTATTTGCTGATGTCAATCGCGTTTTGCCTGTTTTTTTACCGTCAAAGGAAAATTGTTCACGCATCAGGCCGTACTGGCGAGTCAGCCAGACTAATGAGGTGGATATGCATGAATCTCTGACCCCTTTTTGGCGCTATGTAACGCAGATCAGCGATGCATTGAAAACCGATGTCAAGCGATTACCAAATCAATCAGTTCTTTACGATCCCGAAAAAAATATCTGCGAGTTGATTTTTGTATCAGAGACGGCGCCCATTTTATGTGAAGTTAAAAACCTGGAAGTCTCGGTCTGGCGTGATCCTGCTCAAGACTCCACTGTGTTTTTTCCAAGGCCTTCGGACCCCATCAATTGCAGGCTTGCACCCGAATTAATCGGCGATACCAAATACAAGATTCCATGGCCGCCTCGAGAAAAATTCTCGAAAGATATAGACGCAAAAACACCCGAGAAGTTCTCCGTGTATGAAAAATTGGCTGCTTATGCACATGGTCGCAGCCCAGCATGTTCGATCACTTATGAGAACCAGATCTTAAACAGAATCGAGCGCTATTTAATTTTGATGGCAGCTGGTCGTGGCGAGTGCAATTTGAAGATCGATAGGCTGACAGATATCGTCTTGCTAGAAAAAGAAAAGATGCGGCATCGTATATCCCCGTGCTTTTTAGAAAAAAATTTTTTAAACTTTGAAGTTACAGCAAATAGCTTCATCGATGGGGTCGCGAAAAATTGTGCATCTAAAGATAACGCAAAATTTCTCGAGTTTTCTAGAACCATTATGCGCAATCTAGAGCACGAAAATTAAGCTTACAGATATATTATTAGCTTTACATACGGCTTTTCTATTCTGACTCTTATAAATTTTATTGCGCGCACATGCCCAATGATAGATTTTTTTTCGTACTTATTTTTATTAAAAAAAGGAAACGTATGCGTAAATATTGCCTATTATGCGGCTTGCTACTTTGTTCGTTTTCTACATTAGCTCAAACAGTCCGACTAGACAATGGAAGATTTAATTCACTCGAGGAGACAGTCGTCGCTACTATGCGCTGCAAGGGATTAGATGTGCAGTTCGCCAAAGGTGTACGTTGGACAGCGCCAGATTTCAGTGCTGAGATAACCGTGGCCGGCCCTCGCGGAAAGCTGACCACGATTAATCCAAGCTGTCACAGAGACATGACTTGTGTATCTTCCGACGGACAACCCGCCGTTTTGATTGTTACTTCTCCCGCTTGCGGTGGAAATGCAGTTGCGGATGAATATACGGTCATCGACCTTCGCTCCATGCAGAAACGCAATCTGTCATATGAACAAGCAAAGAAGTTGCGCTAGATATAGCCTTATGGCGCAACTGTTTTATGCATAACAGTTTTTTTCCTACAGATCTTTCAAACTAGGCCCTAAATTTACCTACTAATCATGAATCCAAAATTTTATGTACTAGGTGTCCTTGTCCTTCTTGCCAGCGTCCACGTCACCTCTCTATCACAAGTGATTCCCCAAGTTGAATTAGGAACGCCCTATAAAAAGGTCCGAACTGCCTTGATAAAAGAGGGCTGGACGCCTGTTCGCCAAAATGTGGAACCCTACGATATGATGGGCGCTGAGCATCGTAAAAAAGGCTGGATTGAGGTAGAGGTATGCGCTGGCACCGGTAGGGCTCCCTGCGTCTTTGTCTGGCAGAATCAACAAGGTAAGCGACTAGAAGTAGTCACGACAGGCGAGGATCCTAGATTCAATGGCTTCAGGTGAGCCTAGCGGCCGCGATTGGAACGACGTCGTTAATCGTTTCTAAGGAATGCCTATCCCACGTTAATGGGGTATAGCCAGAAAACATGCCATCGGTGCTGGAGGCGGATAAAAAAACGTCCCCTTGAGAACTTATTGAATTGGAATTAATGCTGGTTAATTTGTAGTGACAATATAACGGAGAAGACATGAATAACAAACATGCTGCTTTGCTAATCTTGGCGCTATCGTGCATAGCGAATGTCGTACATGCAGGTGTTTCAAATACAAGCACCAGCTTTTCTAATGTGATTGCGCGCGACCTTTTTGATGTATTGCCTTTTCCTGACAATCCAGAGTTCATACATGGAGTTAAATGCCGAAATGGAACCGTCTACGCCTCGGAGGGCAGCAGTGGCAGAACGGGATGGTCTGTTGCAACAGCGGTATGCCACCGTGGGAAAAATAAAAATTCGGCGTCATGGGTGCTGCACATACCAGAGATGACCACCTACCCGGAAGGAAAGAGCAACACCTACACCATGGTCACGCATGATGGCGGGTATGCAAGGCCAGGAACGGTCGGCATTGATTGCCTATTCACCAGTGATGGATGGTCGTGTAAAAGAGTATTCGAAACAAAAGGCTTGATATTCATACTGACCAGAGACAAAAATTACCAGCTTGATGACTCGGCATATGACTATTCAAAGGTCATCGGAATCAAGCGAAACAACCTGCTCAAGCCTTATGTTACCGACTGAGTGGAATAGTCAACACTAAGAGTAATGCTCGTGATTTTTGCGTCATATGCCCTGCGGGCCTATCTTCACGACCAGCTAGCTCAACGGCAGCAGTAGCAAATTAGAGGGTAAGAAAACGATGAAGGTAGCCTAGATGTTCATGTCAGGAGAGACGTTTTTTGTACTTTTATAAAGATTTTTAATCCACCATAAAATCCATCATAAGCGTTGCGCTTGAGCCTTCATAACATAATTCCTGCCCGGATTATTACCGTGAAAATGTAATTGACCGACAAGCACCCGCCCCACTAAATTTCCGGTAGCTAGATCCCACCGCCCCCACAGAGCCAGGAAGACGCGTAGACAGTGTGCTGGAGCGACTGGCCGAGTTTCGCGGGCTACCGCAATCAGTGACGGTTCATAATGGACCGGAATTTATCAGCAAGGCCTTGGATGAGTGTGCTTATCGCCAACAACTTCAACTTTGGTTCATAGCGCCGGGTAAGCCGACACAGAATGCGTATGTTGAGAGCTTCAACGGCAAGTTTCGGGATGAGTGTTTGAACGAGCATTGGTTCTTGTCGATGCGGCACGCACGCGAGGTGATTGCAATGTGGCGGCAGGAATATAACGAAGAGCGGTCGCATAGCTCGCTGGATGACCAGACGCCGAAGGAATTTGCATAACGATTTTTAACCGCAGACTCTAGATTGGTTTCGGACTAATTGTGGGAGCAGGTCAAAGGTAAATACGTTGACCGTATGTCTTTAAACATATCAAACGGCAATTTACGCTTTGATAATGACAGCACCATTCTCAGAAAGTGTCCGTGAATTCATGGGCCCGAGCTGATGGGCAGTCCCGGTTACCGAACCCTTCAACTCACCACCGACAAGTAGATGTCATTACGAGATGCCTGGTGGGGACTTTTAAGTTTGGCGGAAGTGCGGTCCGCTGTATATCAAGTAAATTCAAGACTTAAAGGGGCTGGTGTATGCCCCCAGATATAACAAGCTTCACGATCTCACTGCGACCAGCACGTCTCCCCGACCGCTTGACAATTCACTTTGAACTTCTGTACTTCAACCTAGGCAAGAAGTACCGTTGAAGTATCGTGGGTAGCTCAATTACCTAACAAAAAATTGGATAGCCGCCCCTCTAGTTGGGAAGCAGGCGCCTCGTCCTTGAGCTGCACGCCAGTTACGCCACGGCGTAACGCCTCACCAACGAGGTAACTAAATTTATTAGCGGCTTCCTCGTATGAGAGCCCGGCAGGTCGAATATTGGAAATACAATTTCGGCTTTCATCGGTCAGTCCAACTCGTGGACCCCATGTCATATATAGGCCCATGCTATCGGGTGAGCTGAGACCCGGTCGCTCACCAATCATTACCACAACCAGTTTTGCGCCAAGAAGTTCACCGACTTCATCCCCAACAGCAACTCGTCCCTGGCGCACGACCGTCACAGGCGCCAAACTGAGCTTACTTTGGCCTACTGTCTCCAGCGCAGCCTGTAAAAAAGGAACGGCATTGGTCTCTACTGCGAGCGCCGATAAACCATCAGCAATAACGAAAGCCAGATCATATGTGGCGACTTCCTTTTTTTGGGAAGCAAGCACTTGCAGTTGCTCTCGCGACCCAGATGAAAGCCTGCGGCCTAGATCAGGGCGCTGCAAGTAGGTCGCGCGATTACCTGCCGAACTTTCAACCACTACACATTGTTCGACCAACGGCAGCCCTATGACCGCTTGATGCAATGTATCGGTATTCAACTCATGGTGAACGGCATCGCGCGCTCGCGCATGTGCGAGTTGAAACTCAAGCTGAGGTGTAGTCGGTAAGCTAATGCCAGTACGCCCGAGGGCAATGCGTCCCGAGGTGAACTGCTTCAGCATGCCCCAAGGATTGGTAACGACCGTATCGTTTCGCTTAGTCATAACAAAGTTGCCTATACCACTGCCTATCAGGCCAGTCGTAGCAGAGCGTTGGCAAACGACGGCGGCAGGCCATCGGTCAGCTCGACTTGTTCGGCTTCACGGAATATTGTCATCTTCTGAAGCCAAGCCTCAAACTCTGGGGCAGGCTTGAGTCCGAGAACACGGCGCGCATAGAGCGCGTCATGGAATGAAGTAGTCTGATAGTTGAGCATAATATCGTCGGATCCTGGCACACCCATAATGAAGTTACATCCCGCAGTAGCCAACAAGGTCAGGAGTACATCCATATCGTTTTGGTCGGCCTCGGCGTGGTTGGTGTAACAAACGTCGCAGCCCATCGGTAAGCCAAGCAACTTACCGCAGAAATGATCCTCAAGCCCCGCACGAACAATCTGCTTACCATCATAAAGATATTCAGGGCCAATAAAGCCTACCACGGTGTTAATCAGTAGAGGTTTGAAATGCCTAGCCACTGCGTAGGCTCGTGCCTCGCAGGTTTGCTGGTCGACATTGTGGTGAGCATTTGCTGAGAGTGCACTTCCCTGCCCGGTCTCGAAATACATAACGTTGTTACCGACGGTGCCGCGACCAAGTGACAGCGCGGCCTCGCGTGCCTCGCCTAATAAACCAAGGTCAATTCCAAAGCTGCGATTAGCAGCTTCGCTGCCGGCGATCGACTGAAAGACGAGATCGACTGGCGCTCCGCGCTCGATAGCAGCGATGGTATTGGTGACATGCGTCAGTACACAAGATTGTGTAGGGATTTCGTAATGGCGAATCACTTCATCCAGCATATGAACGATCCGCATCACTTGCTGTACGTTGTCAGTCGCCGGGTTGATGCCGATGACAGCATCACCTGCACCGTATAGCAAGCCATCTACCATGCTCGCGGCGATACCGGTTGCATCATCGGTTGGGTGGTTGGGTTGTAGGCGGGTGGCTAGTCGATTCGGCAAGCCGATCGTATTGCGAAACCGAGTCACGACACGGCATTTCTTCGCCACGAGAATAAGGTCTTGCACTCGCATGATTTTCGAGACAGCTGCTGCCATCTCTGGTGTGATGCCGGGCGCCAGCGCTGCCAGTGAGACCTCACCCGCTTGGTCTGATAGCAACCAATCGCGAAAATCGCCGACTGTCATATGACGTACCTGCGCGAATGCTTGCGCATCATGACTATCGATAATTAGTCGTGTAACTTCATCGCTTTCATATGGGATGACGACCTCCTGCAAAAATATACCCAGCGGTAACGCAGCAAGCGTCATTTGAGCTGCTACGCGTTCCTCAGCGCTACCGGCCGCTACGCCAGCAAGGTAGTCACCAGAGCGCGCCGGCGTAGCTTTCGCCATCAGGTCTTTCAGATCTCGAAAGCCATAGGTACGCGTCCCGATAATGTGCGAAAAGTGATTCATGTTGTCTGGCTCCAGCAAAGAATGATCCTGCACATAATCTAGGTAGCGCCAGCGCCAAGGCGGATATTCGCCTCAAATTAATGCATCTGGCGGATACTTTGAAACGCAACTGAAAAAATCTGTCCCAATCCGGTGCGGCACGCGCTTATTTGGCGATTCTTACAAGCTGATTATCTTCGGTTTACTGGCTTGTTATTTGCTTTGAAGTCAATTACTCTTTGAAATACGCTTGTTTAAAATACGACTTTCCGATTGTACAAAATTTATTCTAACTACTTAATCAGGGATCCGCATGGAACAGCCGCCTAATTTACAAGAACTGGACGATGCTGCCATCTTGAAAAAGATGGGATACGAACAAGAGCTGCACCGGCACATGAGTGCTTTTTCGAACTTTGCGATCTCGTTTTCAATTATCTGCATACTCGCCGGCGGCATCACCGCTTTCCCGCAAGCGCTCGGCGCTGGAGGCGGTATCTCGATCGGCATTGGATGGCCGCTCGGGGCCTTGTTCGCGGGTATCGTCGCGCTATCCATGGCTCAGATCTCCTCGTCTTTCCCAACAGCCGGTGGCCTATATCACTGGAGCTCGATTCTGGGAGGCCGCGCATATGGCTGGATCACCGCTTGGTTCAATCTTTTGGGCCTGATTTTTGTCGTAGCCTCTGTGAATATGGGCGTTTACGATGTTTTTTTTAAAACATCGATTGCGCCAATGCTGGGAATCGATCCGGCGTCGCTTGGTTACGCCGATCAGGTCATCTTTCTGGCGCTGATGACGGCAGTTCAGGCGGTTCTGATCTTCCGGTTCGCAAAGCTAACCACCTTGCTAACCGATTTTTCAGGATATCTGATACTGGTGCTCTCCCTCGTCCTAACCGTGTCACTTCTGATTTATTCGCCGGTTCCGCTGGATCTAAACAAGCTCTTCACTTTTACCAATTTCACAGGTAAAGAAGGCAGCCCATGGCCTGAGCATAGCGGATTCCTAATGCCGTTTTTATCTGGCTTGCTGCTGACCGTCTATACAATTACAGGCTTTGATGCATCAGCACATACTGCTGAGGAAACGCGCAATGCTTCTGCTGTTGTGCCGCGCGGCATCATCACCTCAGTACTGTACTCAGGCATCTTTGGATTTATTATGATTTGCACGTTTGTCCTGGTGATGCCCGATCTAGAGGCCGGCATCAAAATGGGCATGGGGTACTTCGAAGCTTTGCTCTCTTCGTTGCCGGCAGGTTTGCGATCAGGATTATCAATCGGAATTTTTGTTGCAAACTTCCTTTGCGGACTCGCTTGCCTAACCTCTTGCTCAAGGATGATGTACGCATTCGCCCGTGACGGTGGCCTACCCGGCTCTGACACCTTGCGCAAGGTTCACCCGACATTGGGCACACCGATCGCGGCCACATTGGTATCTGCTGTGCTTGCCGTCGTTGTCACTTTGTATGGTGATGGCTTTGTCGTGTTGTCCACCGGTTGTGCTGTCTTCCTTTACATCTCCTATGTCATGCCAACGGCTGCTGGCCTTCTGGCAGAGGGTAAGACCTGGACCCAAAAAGGTCCTTTTGACCTAGGACGACTATCCAAACCGATGGCATTGCTGGCGGTACTGGGTGGAGCGCTTCTGGTGTTTGTAGGAATGCAGCCTCCCAATGAGAAAGTTTTGTACCTGACCATTGCTATGATTGTCGGGATGATCGCGTTCTGGTTTTTGTTTGGTGAGTCAAAACGTTTTAAAGGCCCGCCAAACATCCAGTAGAGCCATCATTCCATCCAATGGAGAAAACTGCTCGCCTGCCGGCGCTTAACTAGAGCGCTGGCAGGGGTACTGGCTTGCATGCCATACCTTTCGAATCCCACACATGATGTGCGCAGGCGCATTGCTCGCTTCAAAAACAAAAGTCCCCGTGTGGGGACTTTATAATTTGGCGGAAGCGGTGTCCCCATTACATCAAGTATTTATGAGGGACTTGATGAGATTAATTGAAAATACCATCAAACATACCCACATAAATTAAAATGAACCTATACCCTTCACCCTCTCAGAGCATCAGCGCATATCGCAAGATACCAACCTTCTAAACCTAGGCCAAAAACTTACAATAATCCATCGCCCGCTGGGCAGCGCCCCCCCGGGGGGGTAGGTCCCGAGCTGATCGGCAATGTGCGCCGAGGTGTCGCAAACAAATTTTTTTGCATTTTAAAATCATTCAGCAGCCTTTCAGGGCCAAGGGTTAAGCGCCCCTCCGATCCGACCATCATGAAAACCAAGAGCTTGCCGCTCCTCAAATACGCCAACCGAAAATCGGGGGCAACAGGGCTTGAATGTCCGAGCTGAGCACAGAAAATGCGTCAGCCAACCATGACAATCCCCAACCTCTGGTTGTGACAGCAAGCCAATCAATGGGCAAAGTAAAACTGAAGAACCTGCCGTTGTAGACGTAGCCATGCTTGCGGCTGGTACATCCGCCGTAGGATGCCAATCCATTGCTGGGACGATCATTTTCCCAGCGTGTGGTCATGCCCATGGAGATCCAGTTAGTCAGGGTACCTTCGCCGTCACGCTTGCCATTTTTCCAGGTACCTGTGTAGTGACCCAAGTCGTTGGTAAATCCATTCTCCAATGTTATTGGGAATCTTCTAGTACGGCAGTTATGAAGCTTTTGGATATGAGCTGAACTAATCACCTCATCTTCCCTGAAATGCACCGCGCACAAAGGCAATTCGTCAGCCCGAAGCAGAGGCGAACTAGCAAAAAGCATCAACACAGCAAACATATGAACAATGTTTCGCGCCATAACTTTATCGAGCCCGATAAATGGGTGTTTCTAGCGCCCGACTAGGACGCGATTGGCATCACCAACTAACTGCGGCTCTTGCTTTCGGTTCATGGACATGGCCTGACGAGGTACGTTGTCCATCAAGAATCTATGCATTTCGCCTACGGTTATCTTGCCGTCCTTATCAAGGTCAGCACCGCCCTCCATGCCCTTCATTAAGTAAAAACTAAATACCCCGTGCTGCAAATCATTACTGGCCGAAGATATCTGGTCAGGTGACGAGGCAGTCATCACCGTAAATTCAGACGGGTAGCCGATATCGGTGCTTTTCAACACGACAGGTTTGGCACCAGCGAGCAGCGTGTCACCAGTTTTTGATAGCCCTGAATAGCAACTGTCTATAAACATGGTCACAGATCTGGGCTTGGCAGCCTGAATTGCTGCGACAATCTTGCGTTGATCCACAGCGGTCTCGTCCAGCAAGTCATGGTCCACGCCGTAGGGCAACAAGTACAACGACTTACCGTCTGCGGACGGCAATCCGTGCCCGCTGTAGAACACAAACACATCGGTCTTATCTTTGGTGACCTGCAGTGGTAGCCAATTTCGGACAGTCTTGAGCAACGCAGCTTGATCAGCATCAGCATCGGTCAGAGTTCTAATACGGCTCTTGGGAATGCCAAGGGCGCGGTGGGCATATTCGGCAAATTTCTCTGCATCTAAATTGGCGAAATCGGCTTTACCCAAACGCTTGTAATTTTGTATGCCAATAATGATCGCAACAGAATCTCTGTCAGATTTTTTCTCAATCCCTGAAGGATTTAACTTCAACGTTCCTGAATCATTTATGGCAATCAAATTCTTGTCTTTGTTTTCAGATATCAGTGACCTACTGTTTTCACCACATCGAAAGGTAATAGTTGAGACTTGCGGCGACCAACCCAAAACCCCATCTCTTTGCTCACCAAGAAATACAAAATTTTCGCCTTTTACGTCGCAAAAAAATTGTGCTCTTTGCATAGCTTCTTGCGATGCGCGGCCCCAACTACCGTTGAGAGAGCCGTATTGAGCGGAGACTGTATAAGTGGAATTTGGTCCTTTCACGACCTCCGAAGTTCCGCAGCCCACTAAAAATACAACTAAAGTTAAAAATGCATGCGCTCTATTAAAATACATTTAAATTCCTGAAGTCATTGACCTACCAATACCCGATTTGCATCGCCGACTAGTTGTGGATCCTGCCGTCTATTCAGCATGCCAGCTTGTCTGGTCACCCGTTCAGCCAGATAACCATGCATCTCACCCGCAGTGATTTTTCCATCCCGATTTATGTCAGCTTCGCCTTCCATGCCCCGCATAAGGTAATAACTGAAGATGCCGTGCTTTAAATCAGGGCTGCTGCTAGAAATTTGATCTGCTTGACTTGCGGTGATGACCGTAAACTCGTCAGGAAATACTCTCTTGTCAGCCTTGAGTACAACAGGGCGAGCACTGGCTAAGAGAGTTTCCCCTGTACGCGCTAGTCCGCTGTAACAGCTATCCAGAAAAACCGTAACAGATTGGGGTTTGGCGGCTTGAATAGCTGCACCTATCTTGCTCATGGAAATTGCCGTTTCCTCCACCAGATCGCGATGCGCTCTTTGTGGCAGCAGATACAACTCTTGTCCATTGGCTGCAGGTAGGCCATGCCCACTGTAGAAGACGTAAACATCGGTGGTGGAGCGCACACGACTTGGCAGCCATGTCTTGAATGCTTGATAAATATCGGCCTGATCAGCGTCGCCATCGATCAATAACTTTATATTCTCAGGTTTGATACCCAAGGCCCGAATTGCGTAATCATAGAAAATACGAGCGTCTTCGTTTGCATAATCGGCCTTGGGTAAATTTCTATACTCCGCAATACCGATGACAATGGCAACCGCATCACGCTCAGGCTGCTTCTTCACTTGCGTTGGATTGAGTGCAGCTGTCTTGGCCGAACCCTCCGATAAAGATCGCTGAACAGTGATTGTTTTACTATCCTTATTGCCATTGACATCTTTTGCCACAACATTGAATTCTGTGGTCGCCCCTGCTCGAGCGAGTTTTTTAATGATGTAATTACCGTCAGCTCTGCCACCGTGTTCTTCGGCATTAATTTTAAGTGAAGCGGTATCGGCATTGGTTTTGATTGTTATTACCACCATGCCATTTGCATCAGGCTCTGTGTAAATAACATCGAGAGAAATACTCCCCCTGCCCGGCTCATCTAAATTACCTTTTTTATTTGAAGAAATCTGATCGCCAAATTTTTCAGACTCCATAAATTTTTTTGAAATAAAGCCACATTTTCTTACTTCATTTTGGATAATACAGCTAGCAGCCAATCCCTCTGAGAGACCTGCATCAAGGATAAAGGAATACACAAAATAATCAGAATTATTATCTAGCTGGGGGGGTATAACTACATTTCCTTGTCTATCAACGTAACCCCATTTTGCGTTTTTTTCATCGCCAAATCGAACTGAAGCAAACCCTTCCTGAAAAGGCCCCACTTCCCTAAACTGTGGATTGATCACGAAATTCCCTTTGGTATTTATATACCCCCACTTCCCCGTTTTATGATCTCCAACAAGAACTGCAGCGAGGCCATCAGAGAAATCCCTTACCCAATCAAACTGGGGCTTGATGATGAAATCTCCTTGTGTATTGACATATCCCCACTTTCCATCTTTTCGATCACCGACCATTACTGCCTTAAGTCCATCCGCAAATCTTCCACCTCCTAAAGAATCGAATTGACTTTTAGAGGTTGCCATACCTTGCTTGTTTATATGCACAAGTTTTCCGTTACGACTTACTTCCGCTACACCATCGCTAAAATCGCCAGCCCAGTCATACTCAAGATTAATTACAACTCTGCCATGTCTATCAATGTATCCCCATTTTTGAGCTTCGCCAGAGCGGATGGCCACTCTTACAAGTCCCTCAGAGAAGCCCGAAACTGCGGTATCGAAAATTGGATTAATGACATAGATACCGTTTTTGTCTATGAATCCATATTTGCCTGACCGGAAATCTCCGGTACGAACTATTGCAAGACCTTCGCTAAAATTTTCAGCGTGATCAAATTGTGGGGCAATAACAAACTCGCCCTGCCGATCAATAAAACCCCATTTCCCGCGAGAAGAATCACCGATCCTGACTCTAGCGAGCCCCTCAGAAAAATCTTTTGCATCATCGAAACGGGGTTTTATTACAATTTGTCCTTGTTTATCAATAAACCCGTATTTCCCTCCATATTTTATGGCGGCAAACCCGCCTTTAAATTTACCGACCCAGTCAAACAAAGGTTTAATTGCAAACATTGCAGTTGGCGCAGGGGTGGCCTGTCCATGGGCAGACGGCATACCAAATGAGACACATATAGTTAATAGTGCCGATAGGAGGCAAATCTCGTTTGTAAATTTTTTCATGTGACCTGCTAATTCCAGACTATGAAGGTCGCCCTCGGTGGCTACATTCCGGCACACAACAAAAAACATTGTGGTTTGATTCAAGCAATGTCTCATTGTCCAGCAAAAAGACCCACCGACAAAGCACGAGAGTGGGATCGTTATCTTTTTGAAAATTTTTAATAGGGACGCATCTGCGTGTTGTGCTCCCAGAGACACTGGCACGCCTTCATGCCGAGTGTTGAAGCATCAAATGCAGTGAGTTATAAAATTAAAAATTAAATAACGCTGCGATAGAGCGAATCGTAATGCCTGAGCATGGGATTGTGTCTAAAGGCGTACCCTACCCACGTACGCGCGCGACTATTGCGCCTCAACCGTTCTTCGATCATCTATTACTCTGCGCTGAGCAGATTCCAGCGCGGCATTGATGCTGATTGGCTCATGGTTAACGGACAGGTCAAGACGCTCTCCATAAAGCTTCGGTTTCAACTTTGATGCGGCCCACTTGCGAACATCAACCCGCAAACGCATCTGCTGTACCCATGCAGATCTGCCAGGGCCGTCCAGCCCATCTGGCATGGGTGTGTCGGCCAACTCTATCAACTCTTCCGCAAGACGATCTGCGCGATCTTCTACAGCCTGCTGGTAAGCGACTTTTAGTTCATGATTATTCCGTAACTGCATCTTTGCCCAAGCATAGCTAGGCGATGGATTTATGCGGGTAAGTGCGGTGGTCAAAGAGTTTCCATTGGCGATAGCCTCTAGGACTTTAGGCCAAACAGTATCAAATTCGTACTTTACAACCGTCATGATTAATCCTTGGCAAATGGACCTTTGAACCCTAGATTCATCAGCCGGTTAACCATCCAACTAGCTCTAATGTCCTCTCCTTTCCTCGGGCAGGAGATCATGCGCGGATAGCGGTTCTCATACAGACTGCACGCGCGATTGAGGTCAATGATGTGGGCATTGATAGCGAACTCACTCTGACCACTTCGAACGGGATGGTCAAGCACAAGCAATCCGCCACCCACAATGTAAAGCACAGGATCAGTCAAAAGTGCTGTTTGAAATGGCAGGCTGAGATAAAGACCTCCCTCTTCTTGGTGATGTCCAAAAATGCATGAACCAAAAATCTTGAAATATTCAGCTCTCGCAGCCTCACCCTTGGGGTTAGACAATCGGTCAGGTATACGTATGAACGAGGCGTTGATACGCTCAAGGGTGAGGGAAAACTCACTCGTCATAAATATCTTTCATTAAAAATGTAAAGTGCTGTGATTTACAAAGTTCAGGGTTGTGCACGGTTGTCCAATAGATTGCCCTAAAGAACGATTTATTTGAATCTATTGGACAACCCTGCACATCCCACCACTACCTCTTTTTAAAAATTCCGATTGAGTGGCATAGATATTGCCCTTGCCCGCTCGAGTTCGATGCCAACATATACGCGCCCCCGGTTGCATTTGACTTTTTCAAAAGTCCGCGCCATGAACTCTCCAAAACGTGTTTGTGATACCGGAACCTCCCCCCGTGCTCGCTTCCAATCCTGATAATCTTCGTAAAGTTCAGATGCAGAGTGCCATCCACCTGCGGGTCTGTCGGGATCGTCGACTTTGCGGCAGCGCTCGTCGATCCACATCTCAATGGTCGACTGTGCTGAAAAGTAGCCCTTGGTCGCTCTCTCGACTGCATCGCATTTAGGAAGACACTTGCCGTTATCTAACCAGGCCGCATGCCCTTCGATCAACCAGTGCAGCACATAGCCCGCTTCTTCTCGGATTTTCTGAGGCAGGTCTTTATCCTCACGACCTGCAAAGGAGACATCAAAAGGGACTAGGAATACGCGGCTTTTGATTGCCTCGTCCACCGTCTTGATCTGTGGTCGGTGGTTTCCCAGAATCAAGTGTTTGTGTGTCTTGGTGAAGGTGAATGCGTCCCTACCCATATATCGGGCTGTGATGAATTCATCCCCTGTCAGTTCTTTGAGCCGTGCCTCGTTCCAAAAAGAGCCTTCTTCAATTTCCGAGGACAGCGCCAGCCTGACACCCCTTAGTCCAGTTAGCTCGGAGGGATGCGACTCGTGTTTTTTGGACATTAAGGCCGATGACGGCAACTTGTGCGCATACTCGCCAAGGATTGAGAAAACCAAATCTGCCAGCAAGTTCTTGCCGTTCCGTCCAGTGCCAAACCAATAGACCAGCCAATGTTCCTCTCGAGCGCCCGAGAGCATTGCCCCTAGGCTCACTTGATGAAAGCGAACAAGATTTTCATCACCGCCAGAAATCTCTCGGATTGCCTTTAGGAACACCCCACTATGGTTCCCTGTTGGCGCTACTGCTGTGATCTTGGTCAGCCGCTGCTTAGGGTGATGTGGCTTAAGCTCACCCGTGCGCAGATCGTATACGCCGGATGGAGTGTTAAGTTCATAGCTATCAATATCGAATTCACTGCTTGAACACGAAAGCCGAGGATCACACTTTGCGATCTGTTCCACACCACCAAAAAACGCAGCACGTGTTGCTTGCTTTCCATCTCCAAGCTCTCGGCACAACTGGCGTGCGTACTCAAAGGCCTTACGTGTCGGGTCTTTACGCCACTGATAGCCATTGAACTCCAACCATACACCTCCGTCATGCGCATAAACAAGGGAGCCCTGATACCGCTGGGCGAATGTTTCAGCCAGCATGTCTTGGTTGTTAGAGCCACGAGCTATCAACTCAAAGCCAGAAGCAGGGTTGATCCAACCAAACCCCTGCGCCTTCTTAAATATCGCCTTGTAGGACGTTTGTGTTGGATTTAAGGACGCCCATTTGGCATGGCACTCTGCCAGATCGTACTTATCCGACTTCGCGGACCACCAGTGATAGAGCTCCTCTTTTGACTGTGGCTCTAGGGGGGCTGTTTTTAGTGCCATACCCGTCGACATCCATTCGTCGTAGTTGCTCGGGTCTATGAACTCAAGCGCTGCTCGAAGGTCCTCCATCAATTGCCCATTTTCATTTGAATTTACCGATGCAGTAGTGGGCTTAGCCACAATGGGTTGTGAAAACATCTCGTCCAGCAAAGACTGGACATCCTTCAGATCTCGTATTGTTCGTGTTTCGTCTAGCGCGTTGCCAGTTACCGTCACAAATTGAGTGGCAGAGTAAATTTCTCGGCTTCCTTTTCGCACAGTTTTGTGCGCGCCCTTAAAAAATGCTCGGATGCCCTTTCCGGAGGGTGACACTTCCGTATAAGTGCCCTGAGTCAAATCGTCTACATCTGCATCAATCTCCCCCTGCTCGTTCAAGCACCCATCGCCATCAAAAGCGACAAGGCTCCAATCAGGCAGCATTGCCAGGCCTAAGCCTGCATATCGCGGGTTTTCTTTGAACGCTTCGTACGCCTGCTCGAATGTACCTAGTCTATTTTTGTCAACTTCGCTTCCTTGTGAACCTTTTCGCTGCTGCCCTGCTGGGTAAAAGGGCACTTTGTCAAATTTTCCCGGCTTGGGATTGGCTTTTTCCCTCGCCTCCCAAACAAGCCATCCCTTAATGGCTTTGAGATCGGCGGGTATATTTTTTGGATTGAAGTTGTTACGGCAAAGGTCAGTGATAGTGCTCATTTACCCACCGCCTCATGACGTGAGGTAAGCCAGTCTTGAATGTCGTCCATACGCCAAGCCGTGATTCGTTCTGCTAGCTTGACTGGACGTGGGAATGTGCCGTCCTTGACTTTGCGCCAGATGGTTGCAGGGCTTGCAGGCAGCAGTCCCACTTTGTTTGGCGTGCTCGCTAATTCGCCGATTCGAATGTAATTTTGTGCCATATGGTGACCCTCAATGCATCGCAAAAATACGATGTGAGAAGAATCACCTACAATTTAGCGAAGAAAATTAGTTCACTTTTCTTCTCGCCTGTTTTTTTGACTTATCTGAATTTCCCGATTTAGCGCATCGGTCATTTTCTTTAACTTAGCTTCAGTCAGCGGTTCTTTGCTTATTGAAGGTGACTGCTCTAATACTACCTTTATAGCAGGCTTATTTTTGATTGGTATGTGGCGCATTTGTACTGTCCCGACATCACCATCAAATTTTGATTTCGTAGCGATATGTTGGTCACGCCAAAACTCTGCAGCCCTAAGCCTTTGTTCTTTTTCATATTTTTCCTCCTCAGTCAAAGTTTTTCGGCCTCGCGTTTCTGGAATGACGATACCGGCAAGTTGATAGGCAACCTTACGCCATTCTGCCTTGCTCCACTTAGTGCGCAATTTCCCAAGCTGTTTTTCATACTTAGACAATTTGTCATTCATGCCGCACCTCTGATTTGTCGCACGCTAACTTGTGCTGGCGGAGTGTGTACAAATACAGCCCAGTCGTTCATCAGAGCTCGGCGGCGCTCGAACATATCACCTCGTTGGTAGGCTGCTTGGGTCTGGTTGGCAATCTTGTGGGCCAGTGCCATCTCGCGCAGTTCCGGCGGGTAGTTAGTGCGCTCAGCGGCCCAATCAACGAAGGTCGATCTAAATCCGTGCGGCACAGCATCCACCTCCATACGACGCATATGCAGGGTCAGGCTCATGTCTGACAGGGGCTTGTTTGCACGGCCTTGGAATACGTTGTCATTGCCTTCAAACCTTGGCAAAGAGGCTAGAAGGGCCACCGCTGGCGCTGATAACGGGATCCGATGACTAATACCCGCTTTCATGCGTTCAGCAGGTATGGTCCAAGTCTGACCCTGCATATCTATCTCACTCCACTGCGCACCTCTGGCCTCGTTGGAACGGGTAGCGGTCAGAATAAGGAAGTGAAGACATTTAGCGCTCATGCCATCAGACAGTGTGAGCCTGGATACAAATCTATTGATGTCAGTGTAGGCAAGCGCCTTGTGCGCCTTGCGCTTGTTGACCTTACTCGGCTTTGGTAGGACGCTGTCGAGGTTGCCACGCCATGCGGCTGGGTTTTCTTTGGCCCTGAATCCCTTGACGGCAGCCCATGAAAGAACCAGCTCGATGCGGTTGCGAAGCCGCACCATCGTCTCGTTCTTGGTCAACCAGTGAGGCTGGATGGCTGACAGCACTTCAGAAATACCAATTTCTCGCACGTGCTTAGATCCAAACTCAGGCGAAGCGTAGGTAGCTAGAGTGTTTTCCCACTGCTGCGCGTGCTTGGCGTTTTTCCATCCCGCCCGGTGGAGGGCGATGTATTCTGCAGCGCATCGATCAAACGTCCATTCAATAACTGAGCGTCTGGCTCTTTTGTCGGCGATTGGGTCTATACCCTGCCGAATTTTCTCTTTGGCTTCTAGCGCCCTTTCGCGGGCCACAGAAAGAGCAATTGCGGGGTAACTTCCTAGGCCAATATCAGTGCGCCTATTTCCGACCTTAGTGCGAAGGATCCATGACCGAGCGCCGTTTTTGTTTATCGCCAAGTACAACCCAGCGATAGTGCCAACAGCGTGCAACCCAGCACCACTAAGGCGACTGACCTCAAGTGCTCCTAAGGGCTTGGCAATTTTTGGCATTTAGGCTTCCCATCATCTATAACCACAAAAGATTCTAAGACCTAGTGAGATGACCTGCAAGCCCGCAACTCAACATTTACCAATGAATTCAAAGGTTTTTCGCTGTTTTGAGACGAAAAAAAAGACCGTTATACGGTCTTCTGGCGGAAGCGGTGAGATTCGAACTCACGGAGGGCGCAAACCCTCGCCGGTTTTCAAGACCGGTGCCTTAAACCGCTCGGCCACGCTTCCTTTTCTTGAATCGGGCGAGATTATAACCCGCCCCGCCCCGACTCAGCCCTCTTCGGGCAAGAACATCTGTTGCAAGTCGTTGAGAAACCGCCGTCCCAGTACGGTGGGCTGGATCATCCTGTGGTCGCAGGTCAGGAGACCACGCGCTTCAGCCTCGGCAAGCGCCCCCTCCACCACCTGCAAAGGTAGCCCGGTGCGCTCGGCAAACAGTCTTGATTCAAATCCACCCGTCAGCCGCAAGGCGTTGAGCATGAACTCAAAACCCAGCGCTTCCCGGCTGATTTCGGCCTCTTCGAACACGGCGTTGCCGGCTGTGGCCTGTTGCATATAAGTGCCGGGCTGTTTGTAGCGGGCCTGGCGCACGATGCGATGGGGGAAAGACAGCTTGGAGTGGGCACCTGCGCCAATGCCGAGGTAATCACCAAATTCCCAGTAATTCAGGTTATGCCGAGCGCGGCGTCCAGGCTGGGCGAAGGCCGACACCTCGTAGTGTTGATACCCCGCCAACGCGGTTTGCTCTTCAATCATCTCCTGCATTTCGGCGCTGAGATCGTCGTCGGGGACAGTCGGCGGAAATTTGGCGAAGACTGTGTTGGGCTCGATCGTCAGATGGTAGAGCGATAGATGCGGTGGGGCGTAGCTGAGCGCGGTAGTCAGATCTTCTTTCGCTTCCGCCAGCGTTTGGCCGGGCAAGGCGTACATCAAATCCAAATTGAAATTTTGGAAGCACGATTGGGCGCAATCAATTGCGCGTCTGGCTTCATCACCGTCGTGAATACGGCCCAGTGCCTTGAGATGTTGGGGGTCAAAACTTTGTATGCCCATCGAAAGACGGTTGATGCCACTACTGGCAAAGGCGCGAAATTTATCCGCCTCGAAGGTGCCGGGGTTGGCTTCCATGGTGACTTCTGCGGCGCCGTCGAGCGGCAGCAGGCTGCGAATGTCGGACATGAGTTGATCAAGCCCGTGGGCCGACATGAGGCTGGGGGTGCCACCACCAATAAAAATACTCACGATCTTCCGGCCCCACACCAAGGGCAAGGCCTGCTCCAAATCAGCCCTTAGCGCATTCAGATAGTCTTGCTCGGGAAAGCTGCCATCAGCTTCATGTGAATTGAAATCGCAGTAGGGACATTTGCGTACACACCACGGGAAATGCACATAAAGCGATAAGGGCGGCAAGGCTGCAAGGCTGAGTATGCCCGGCCGCAGGTAGTGCTCTACCACGCGGGGCGGGACAGCCTGTACGACCTCAGGGCGAATGGGAATCATGCGAGCTGCGCGATCAGGATGCGCAGAGCTTGGGCCCGATGCGAGAGCTGATTTTTTTCTTCGGGGGTGAGTTCGGCAGCGGTTTTATTTAATGACGGCAGCCAGAAATGCGGATCGTAACCAAAACCACCCTGCCCGCGTGGCTGATCGATGATCTCGCCGTGCCAGCGTGCGTCTGCAATCACAGGTTGGGGATCATCAGCATGACGCAGATACACCAGCACGCAGTAGTAGTAGGCAGACTTGTCTTGATGCGCTTGCAAGTCGGCCACTAGCTTTACGTTGTTAGCCGCATCGGATTTGGGCTCGCCAGCATAGCGTGCAGAAAAAACCCCGGGCGCGCCGCCCAGCGCAGGCACACAAATGCCTGAGTCATCCGCGAGTGCGGGCAAACCACTTTCACGCGCTGCATGCCGTGCTTTGGCGAGTGCATTTTCTATGAAGGTGGCGTAGGGTTCTTCTGCTTCACTGATATTCAATGCTGCCTGCGTTTGGATCGCAAAACCGAGCGGCGCGAGTAGGCGATCAAACTCGGCGAGCTTGCCGTGGTTATTGGAGGCCAGCACTAATGGACGTGTCATGACTGTCTGTTTCTGAGGCTGAGGCTGAGGCTGAGGCTGATTCTGTATCAGTTCAGGCGGTCAGTCCCAGTGCCTGCTTCTGCAAACGAATGAGCTCACTGATGCCAGAGCCAGCCAGATCAAGCAGCTGATTCATGGTTGCGCGATCGAACGCGTCGCCTTCAGCGGTGCCCTGCACTTCAATGAAATGCCCGGCGTCATTCATGACAACATTCATGTCGGTGTCGCAGCCCGAGTCTTCGATGTAGTCCAGATCAAGTACGGGCAAGCCCTGATATACACCGACCGAAATCGCTGCCACAAAATGGCGCAATGGAATCGCGGCAATCTTCCCACCCGCAACCAGACCGCTGAACGCATCGTAGGCGGCGATCATGGCACCCGTAATGGCAGCGGTACGCGTACCTCCATCAGCCTGAAGTACATCGCAATCGAGTTGCAGAGTGCGCTCGCCGAAGGCTTCCAAATCAAACGCAGCACGCAGCGAGCGACCAATCAGGCGCTGGATTTCTTGGGTGCGTCCGGATTGCTTGCCTTTGGCGGCTTCGCGGTCCATGCGGGTGTGGGTGGAGCGCGGCAGCATCCCATACTCGGCAGTGAGCCAGCCTTTGCCCTGCCCACGCATAAATGGCGGAACCTTCTCATCGACACTGGCAGTGCAAAGCACGCGGGTATCGCCGAATTCAATTAGCACGGATCCTTCGGCATGACGGGTGTAATGGCGCGTGATGCGAACTTCACGCAGAGTATGCGCTGCACGCCCACTGGGGCGTTGTATGGCGTTATCTGACACTTATTCCTCGGATGATGTAGTGGGTGTTTTTTCGTCAGGGGTACAAAAACGCGCAATTGCACGTTCAATCGCCTCTGCCTCCGGATGTTGCTCTGCGGGCGCGTAAGCCGGATGAATACTGGTTACGATGCGGTTGCCTGGCAGTGCATCGGTCATCATCGCACTTGGGCTGCTTGCCAAGCCCGGCTCATCTTCCAGCCAGGTCAGCGCCAGCGCGGTGACATTATCGCCGTTTTTGCCACCCGCGACGGCGGCGGACTTTACCAGCTCGGGTACGGCAACTTCCAGCGACCGGGCAGATAGACGGTAAGCGAGTTCATGTTCAGGGATACTGGACCAGAGCCCATCCGAGCACAGCAGAATCTGGTCGCCAGTTTTAAGGCGTACTGGTGAAGCCTTTTCCACCCGGGGCAAGGTGGGCGCACCGACGCAGTTGTAGAGTTTATTGCGATCAGGATGAAATAGCCTTTCAGCAGGCGACAGTCTGCCCAGCGAGACGAGGCGCTCGACATGCGAGTGATCTACCGTGCGCGCGAGGATGCGACCGCTGCGCAGCCAATACAAGCGCGAATCACCACAATGCGCCCAGTGCGCCTCGCCACTCTGTACGATGCAGGCAACGATGGTCGTACGTGGGGTATCGGGAAGGCGATGCTCGGAACGATAACGATGCAGCGCATGATGTGCAGCAAAGACCAGATCTTCGAGCAGTCCAGACGGGTCAGCGACCGTCGGCCGTGCCTTTTCCTGAAACAAGGCGCCCATGACTTGCATTGCCATCGAAGCGGCCAACTCACCATGCAAATGTCCACCCATGCCATCTGCCAGCAAAAGCAAGAGCGCATCGCGGGTGAAGCAATACCCCATCCTGTCCTGATTGCTGCTGCGACCGCCAATCTGACTGTCTTGATAAATAGAGAAACGCATATTCAGCCCACCAGTCGGCGTAGCCGGGAGAGAAGATTGTCGGCCTCCGGAGTGCTCTGGCTAGCGGGTCGTAGCGCCTTTTGCAGGGCGAAGACACTCTGAGGACGTTTGAGGGGCTCCAGCATCAGGCTCGATCGTACGATATCAATCAGTTCGCTCGAGTAAAGCCCGCGCAACTGATGGTAAAAATCATCCATGCGATCTTCCCGTTTTCTTTCCATGGCCGATTGCGGCGGCACGCCCACCATGCAAGTAAAGATCGAGGCGCCGATACTGTAGATATCGGTCCATGGGCCGAGCTCTTTTTTGGTGTAAAGCTCGGGTGCGGCAAAGCCCGGTGTGTACATAGGATGCAACTGAGAAAGATCGGCGTGCAGCGTTTGTCGTGCTGCGCCAAAGTCGATGAGGATGGGTGTGCCGTCCGATCGCAGATAAATGTTGGCGGGTTTAAGGTCTAGGTGGAGTAACTTATGCGTGTGAACTTCGCGCAAGGCATCCATGACTTGCCCGAACATGCGACGCAGCGTCGGCTCGGTAATGAGCGGCTTGCTGCCCTTCTTTTTGCGACGGGAAATATGGTCCTGCAAAGATCGTCCTTGCTCATAGCCCATCACCAGATACACGGTGTCATTTGCACGAAAGAAGTTTAGTACCCGAATGACGTGGGGATGGACGATCGACGCCAGCGCCCTGCCCTCATCAAAAAAACACTTCAGGCCGATGCGATACAACTCCACATGCTCGGGGGCAACCGTTGGCTGAAGCTCGCCAGCCTCACGGCGCGCCAGTGCTGCCGGCATGTACTCTTTGACGGCGACTGAATGGCCTTGTTTGTCCTCGGCAAGGTACACAATGCTGAAGCCGCCGACGGCGATCTTCTTTACAATGCGGTATCCGCCGATTTCTATTCCATCCGGCAATGCTGCGTTGGTTTGAACGGCCATCTCTACGAATACTCCATCATTTTCCCGGCTCGGGATTGTGTGGATTAATTAGCTTTTTGTAAAGCCAGACAGGGACTTTATTTTGACTATCAGCAGTATGACCGGGTATGCGGTCGTCAAGCGTGAAAGCAATGCAGGCACGCTGACAATCGAACTTAAAAGCGTCAATTCGCGCTTTCTCGATCTCCAATTTCGTATTAACGACGAGCTTCGCTCCCTTGAGCCCATGCTGCGGGAAGCCATCATGGCTCGCGCTGCCCGGGGCAAAGTCGAATGCCGACTGTCTTTTGGTCGCAAGGAGCAATCCGACACCAGCCTCGCGGTGAATGAAACCTTGCTCGCTGCGCTGAGTACGGCGCAGGGAAATGTACTCGCTACCTTCAGCGACGCACGCCCGATGTCGGTCAATGAACTGCTGCGCTGGCCTGGCGTATTGTCGGAATCGGAGCTAGGTCAGGATTCGCTCCAGGCTGATGTGCAAGCCGCACTCGCCGATACGCTGGATGCGTTTGTGATGTCCCGTCAGCGCGAAGGTGCTTCGCTGGAGACGATGCTGCTTTCGCGCATCGACGATATCGAACAAATCGTCGCCCGTATTACACCGCTGGTACCTGAGGCGGTCGAGCAGTTTCGACAGAAGGCCATTGAACGCATGCAGGAAGCGCTGGGTCAGGCTGTGGGTGATGGCGGCACCTTGCCAACCGATCTGCAAGATCGCATACGGCAAGAAGTGACGCTCTATGGCATACGCGTGGATGTGGCTGAGGAGCTCACGCGCCTGTCGGGACATCTAACCGAGACGCGCGCGATTCTTAAGAAAGGCGGTCAGGTTGGCAAGCGTCTGGATTTCATGATGCAAGAGCTCAACCGCGAAGCCAATACGCTGGGGTCCAAAGCAGCCGTCAAGGAATTGTCCGAGGCATCGATGCAAATGAAACTGCTGATTGAACAAATGCGTGAGCAAGTACAAAATCTTGAGTAATAAAGCCTTGAACAAGAAAGCCTTGAACAAGAAAGCCTTGAATAAGAAAACCTTGAATAAGCGTGGCCCTGTCGGGTACTGAAACCACTGCCATTTAGAGCAACGTCCTCATGTCCAAAAATTTCGCACACGCTGGCAGCCTGTTTGTGGTCGCTGCACCTTCCGGTGCCGGCAAATCATCGCTGGTCAGGGAGCTGATGGCCCGAGATAGTGCGCTGCATCTCTCGGTTTCTTTCACGACCCGCGCGCCGCGTCCGGGCGAGTTGCATGGACGCGAATATTTTTTCGTAAGCGAAGCAGAATTTCTGGAGCGGGAGCGCAACGGAGAATTCCTGGAGTCCGCAAAAGTGCACGGCAATTTTTACGGCACGTCACGCCTTGTTATTGAAGAAAATATGCAGGCCGGCAAAGATGTACTGCTTGAAATCGATTGGCAAGGTGCGCAGCAGGTGCGTCAATATTTCCCCGATGCAGTCGGTATTTTCATTTTGCCGCCATCAATTGCCACGCTCGAGGAAAGATTACGCGCACGCGGTCAGGATGCAGAAGAAGTCATTGCTCGCAGAGTAAAGGCCGCAGCGGGAGAGATCGCCCACGCCCCTGAATTCGACTATGTTATTATCAACGCAGATTTTGCTGTCGCTTCGTCCGAACTGGCAGCTATCGTCGAGGCCTCACGGTGCAGATTCTCTCAGCAGGCCTCGCGCAACAGCACTCTGTTAGCCGACTATGGCATTCACGTTCATTTGAAATAACGCCCCATCTCAGGAGATTGCATGGCTCGCATTACTGTCGAAGATTGCCTCAAAAAGATTCCTAACCGCTTCCAGCTCACACTGGCAGCAACGTATCGCGCTCGTCAGATCCTTCAGGGCCACACCCCCAAGGTTGATAGCGATGACAAAGCAACCGTCACTGCACTGCGTGAAATTGCCGCAGGCCATGTTGGTATTGAAATGCTTAAAAAAGTGCCAAGCTGATTAACCGTCGCAAGACCATCTCGGGTCGGCCAGCAGAATGAATACGGTTTCCACCGATACCCCTGCCACTTCCGCCCGCCGGAAGTCCCCATCGGCTGCGCCCACGAAAGCTTCAACTGACGAAACCACCCCTGTCGCTGGGGTGGCCTCCGTTACCCAGCTGGTCAATCGGCTGTCCGAGTACCTAAACCCATCCGAACTGAAAAAAATCAAGGAAGCCTACCGCTTCTCTGATGAAATGCATCTGGGTCAGATGCGCAAGTCAGGCGAGCCGTATATCTCGCATCCCATCGCCGTGGCCGAAATCTGTGCCGATTGGAAGCTCGATGCACAGGCCATCATGGCGGCGCTGCTCCACGACGTGATGGAAGATCAGGACGTCAAGAAAGATGAACTGATCGAGCGTTTTGGCGCCCCGGTCGCAGCACTGGTTGATGGCTTGTCCAAACTCGACAAGATCGAATTCCAAAGTCAGATCGAGCAACAAGCCGAGAATTTCCGCAAGATGCTGCTGGCTATGGCCCGCGACGTGCGCGTCATTCTCGTCAAGCTCGCCGACCGTCTGCACAATATGCGCACGCTGGATGCGATGTCACCCGAGAAGAGACGGCGTATCGCACGCGAGACACTGGAAGTCTATGTGCCTATCGCGCACCGCTTGGGTCTCAACAACATTTATCGTGAACTGCAGGATCTGTCGTTCTCGCACATGCTGCCGCTGCGGTACCGAACCCTCTCCAAGGCCGTACGTTCGGCACGAGGTAACCGGCGCGAACTGGTCAGCAAGATTCTGGACACGGTTAAACACGGACTGAGCAGCTCCGGCATCGAAGCCGGTGTTTATGGCCGCGAGAAAACCCTGTACGGCGTGTATCGCAAGATGCGCAACAAGCACTTGAGTTTTTCTCAGGTGCTGGATGTCTATGGCTTTCGCATCGTCGTCGATAATTTCGCAAACTGTTATGTCGCACTGGGCACACTGCACTCCATGTTCAAGCCCATGCCAGGCAAGTTCAAGGATTACATTGCCATCCCCAAGCTCAATGGCTACCAGTCGCTGCATACTACCGTCATCGGCCCCTACGGGACACCGGTTGAGTTCCAGATCCGAACCGAAGAAATGCACCGTGTAGCAGAATCCGGCGTTGCTGCACACTGGCTCTACAAGAATGAAGATGGTGAGCTGACCGATCTGCAACAGCGTACGCACGCGTGGCTGCAATCACTGCTCGATATCCAGCATCAGACAGGTGATTCAGCCGAGTTTCTGGAACATGTGAAGGTGGATCTGTTTCCTGATTCCGTTTATGTGTTCACCCCCAAATCCACCATCATTGCATTACCGCGCGGCGCTACTGCGCTGGATTTTGCGTATACGATTCACACCGACATCGGCGACCATGCCGTATCTGCGCGCATTAATCATGAGCCAGCCACACTAAAAACTGAGCTGCGCAATGGCGACATTGTTGGCATTGATGTCTCCGACGATGCAAGGCCTACCCCGAACTGGCTGACCTTTGTACGAACCGGTAAGGCACGATCGGCGATTCGCCATCATCTGCGTACCATCGACCGTGAAGAAGCTATTGAGCTTGGGCGCATGCTGCTGGAACAATCGCTGGCAGCGCTGGAACTTCCCACGACGATACCGACCGACATCGGCGAACGCTTAATTCATGACACCAGCGCTAAATCTGTCAGCGATCTCTTTGCCGAGATTGGTGTTGGCAAGCGTATGGCGATGCTGGTTGCACGGCATATTCACGGACTGATTCAAGGTAAAACGGATGCTGCAAGCCTGCCAGAGAACCAAAGCAGCACCAAGATCAAGCCAGTCAACATTACGGGCCACGAGCCCGCCTCGTCAGTTCAGCTTGCGCCTTGTTGTCTGCCTATCCCCGGCGATGCATTGACGGGCCATCTGCGTCGCGACCAGACACTGTCCGTGCATGCGGCTGAGTGTGAGGTAGCGAAACGTATGCGCTCAAAAGAGCCAGGACGTTGGATTGATGTGAGCTGGGCTAATGAGCATGCACGCCGTTTCGACAGCCGCATTCGGGTGCTACTGAAGGACGAAAAAGGTGCACTGGCACGACTGGCCGCTGAGATCAACGAATCCGATTCAAATATCGTGCACGTGGGTATGGATGAAGGCAGCAACAGCCCGATGATCGAGCTGCGCTTCACAGTCCAGGTCGAGGACCGCGTTCACCTCGCGCGTCTGATGCGTAATGTCAAACGCGTCAAAGGTGTGGAAAGAATTCTGCGGGAACGCTCTTAATGTCACAGGCGCCTACAGAATACGCCCAACAAAATCCAAATAAAAAATCTGATCAAGGCGCTTTGCGTTTGACCTTTTTTTGCATCTGACGTATCCCAAACCAGACAAGCAAGGCAACCACAGGTACCGCAATGCCGGTAACCAGATCCGGATCGATGTGTACACCTGAGGCTTTTGCAGCCTTTCCGCCATAGCTGATCAAACCTGCCAGATAGTAAGACACGGCAACGACCGATAGGCCCTCCACCGCCTGCTGCAATCGCAGCTGTTGCGCAGCACGCGCGTTCATGGATTCAAGGATTTTGCTGTTCTGCTGCTCCTGACGAATGCCCACGCGGGTGCGCAACAAGGAGTTGGTATTGGCAATACGCTCGGCCAATGATTCCTGCCGACGCGCGGCCGCGGTGCAGGTATTCATTGCCGGCGTGAGTCGGCGGTGCATGAATTCAGCAATGGTCGGTATGCCCTGAACCCTGCGCTCACGCAGTTCTTCGATGCGCGAATTCACCAGATTGAAGTAGGCATTGGACGCAGAAAATCGATAGCTGTTATCGACGGCCAGCTGCTCCAGACGTGCGGCCAACGAAGTAATTTCTTCCAGCAGGGACTGTTCTCTGGCCATACCTTCGGCATCATCATTGCGATCTGGCTGATCCATTTCCACCATCGCAGACGTGAGCGATGCCAGTTCGGCTTCGATGGCATTCAGCACCGGCGTGGCACGCTGTGCATGCGGCAAGCCGAGCAAGGCCATCATTCGATAGGTTTCGATTTCCAAGAGTCGCTGCACCAGACGTCCCGCCTGCTGACCTTTCAGGCCGCCGTCACGCACAACGAAACGTACAAAACCATCGGCGTGTACCTGAAAATCTGTCCAGACCTGCGCTGCCTCGGAAGCTTCACAACCCACCACGGCATTGCCTTCAAACAGCCGCCGCATGTGCGGGACGGCTTCGACAGCAGACTCACTCGCTTTTTCAAGGACGATATGCGTTGCCACCATCAGCAGGCCTTGCAGGCGCAGCAGCCAGGCCTCTGGCAAATCCGCTGAGGGCATCTGACCAAACAAATCATCTGGAGATCGAGGCATGCGCACGCCAGCGACAAAGGTATAGCTGGCAAATTCGGTGTGACATTCCCACTTCAGACGAAAGCGCCCAAAGTCATGAAAAAAATACCGAGCTTCACTTGCTGGCGGCGTCACACCAAATTGCATGCAAAGCGAGGCCAGCAATACCGTCTGCACACCGGGCTGGCCTGGCGAGGATTCGTTGCGCCCATGGACCGCCATCTGCGTAATCCGCTCGGGTGCTTCAAGACGAATCGGTGGACGGGAATGAATTTCAGCCGCGAGCGGAACGCGTAGCGGGTGATTCAGCGTTGGGAAGATGATCGGCATACGGAGTCCGGTCTGGGCCAGCACCAAAAAGTGCAGAAATGTAATTTTACGTCAAGGTGGTGACGGGTATGTGACGCTCAGAATTTCCAATTCATCTACACCTGCAGGTGTGGTCAGCGTGATCACGTCGCCCTCGCGCGATTTGGTCAGTGCGCGCGCCACGGGTGACACCCAGCTGATCTTGCCCTTGAGAGGATCAAGCTCGTCAATGCCCACGATGGTTATGCTCTGTTCGCTACCGGCGCTGTTCAGATAAGTGACGGTCGCACCAAAAAATACCTGATCGCTGCCGTGATGGATACTGGGATCGACCACCTCGGCTAGGTCAAGTCGCTTGGTAAGAAAGCGAATGCGGCGGTCTATCTCGCGCAGCCGGCGCTTGCCGTAGATGTAGTCACCGTTCTCGGAACGATCCCCATTCGACGCGGCCCAGTGAACGATTTTGACGACTTCAGGCCGTTCGGTATCAATAAGCTGCAGCAGCTCTTCGCGTATGCGTTGATAACCCTGTGGTGTGATGTAGTTCTTGGCACCCGGCGGGATCGGTGGCAAACCACCATCGTCGTCCTCATCGCCATCAGATTCTTTGACGAATGCTTTGTTCATTCTGCCCGTTCTTTCGGGGGTTTTGCCGCCTTGCCCGTCTGAATTGCAAAGCGCGCGTCATCATCTTGCGCCAAGGCTTGCGTCATCCAGGGCATGATGTCCTTCAACGTCGCCTCCAACGTCCAGGGCGGATTGATGATGAACATGCCGCTGCTGCGCAACCCCTGCTCCTGCGCTGCCGGACCAGCCACCGTCAAGGTGACGTTTAACCATTCTGACGCTGCCACGCGTTTCAAACGCTCCGGCAATTGCTGCGATTCGAGTCGACCCAGCACCGGATACCAGATGGCGTAGGTGCCCGTGGCAAAACGTTTTTGTGCATCTTCGATGGCGACCTTGACCTTGCGGTAGTCGTCTTTGTCTTCATACGAGGGATCTATCAGAATCAGGCCGCGTCGTGATGGCGGTGGCAACAAAGCTTTGAGTCCCCCGAAGCCATCGGCACGCTGCAACTGCACTCGCGTGCCACGTGCGCTGGATTTTTGGCCGTTAGCCGCCGCATGGGCTTCGAGTTTTCGAAAATTCTCAGCCAACAGCTTGCTATCCGTGGGGTGCATCTCGAAGACACGCAATCGATCCTGATCACGCATCAGACGCTCGGCAAGAAATGGTGATCCAGGATAGTGACGCAGCCGACCGGCGGGGTTCATGTCTCTGATGACCTGAAGGTATTCATTCACCGCAGCAGGCGCGTCGTCCCTGCCCCACAGCAGCGCCACGCCCTCGTCAGACTCCCCGCTCTTGGTGGCGTAATCGCTATCAAGCTGATAGAGACCCGCGCCTGCATGGGTATCAATCACCATGTAGGGAGCTGGTTTCTGGTTCAGATAGCCAAGTAGCTGTGTGAGTACGCAATGCTTGAGCACATCGGCGTGATTACCTGCGTGAAAACCGTGGCGGTAGCTGAACATGGTGGGGATGAAGAGAAGTGAAGCCGGATTCTACCAAGTCTGGTCACGGTAATAAAAAAGGCCACGCCCTTTTGAGGTGTGGCCTTCTTTTTTTCATGTGTTGGTACACAACGGAAGACGCTGGATCCCGGCGTTCGCCGGGATGACGGTGGTTGTTGAGGCGACCGTAAAATTCCCACCGTCATCACTTGCATGCGATGACTGCTGCGCGGGCGGATCGCATGCGGTCTAAAACCCACCTACACCGTTCGCCAGGATGACGTTTGAGACTAACTGGCCGTCACGCCCCGCGCCAGAGCTGGCCGGATGCACGGTACCCGATACTGAAATAACTTTATAACTATCTATTGCAATGACCTTGTGCATATCACCGCAATGATCTCGTAAACGCCGCTGACCTAAAAACTGTCATCCCGGCGAAAGCCGGGATCCAGTGTCTTTACAACTATTAAGCGACCTTCTTGTCGAAGAACTGCTCATCTTCAGTCGAGCCATGCAGCGCAGTAGTCGACGACTGACCTTGCTGAATCGCCTGAGTCACAGCATCGAAATAACCGGTACCGACTTCGCGCTGGTGCTTGACCGCGGTGAAGCCTTTTTCTGCCGCGGCGAATTCAGCTTCTTGCAGTTCAACGAACGCC